>JBFIMV010000102.1:0-7413 GCA_041611575.1 Desulfuromonadales bacterium
CTGATGTCGCGGATCAGCTTCTGCGGCGAACGGGTCTGCAGGCGCATGATGTCGGTGACGGTGATGATGCCGGTCAGGCGATCTTCACTGTCGACCACGCAGATGCGGTGGATGTTGTTCTTGGATATCCGGTAGAGCGCTTCGAAGAGGAAGTCATCTTCATGCACCGTGATCAACGGCGCGTTCATGATGTCCCTTGCTTTGAGGGATGTCGGATCGAGCGCCTCGGCCACCACCTTGTTGCGCAGATCGCGGTCGGTGAGGATCCCCACCGGGTTCGGCCCTTCACAGACGATCATGCTCGAGATCTTCATCTCGCGCATGATCCGGGCAACCTGCACCACCGGATCATCCGGCGCACAGCTCGCGACACTTCGGCGACAGTAGTTTTTAACGGGCTGGAACAGGATGTTCTCTTCGGACATCGGTCGGCCTTCCGAGCGCGTAACATTAAGAGACGATATCTCAGGGTGCTGCAAGTCGATCGACCGTATTAATGTAGCCTTGTCGGCGCCGGGCATGCAAGGGGAATCCACGGCCAGACGGGCGCGAACGGAGTGACAGCCATGTCGGATTTTCACCCCGGGATTACTGCAATGCCTCGGCGGCAAGCGGTTCGATGGCAACGATCCAGGGCTCGTATCGCTGCCCGGCGGCCAGCCGCACCCGGTAATGCGGCCGGAGCGTGTCGTCGGCATTGTAGTAACCCCGGTTGGCGTGCAGGCGTTCGCGATCGGGGATTTGCTCCAGTTGGGCATGGAATTGCCTGGGCAAGTGGATGGTGCCGGTCAGGATGCGCTCGATGCGGCCGTACACGCTGCGCTGCGGCTTTTCACCGTCCTTGCGGGCCGGCCAGGTGGCCACGGCGCGCACTTCGGCGGGGGCGATCAGGTAACGGCTGCGGTCCGGGTAGCGGGCGCGCAGGCTCTCCGGGTCGGCGCCGACATCGACGGCGAGCAGGCGGGAGGCGACACGCATCTCGACCGTCAGCTCCTTGCGGCGCCGGGCGGCTGCCTCTTCCGTCATCTTGCCGGCGGCGACCTGGCCCTCAAGGCCATCCTGCTCCTGACGTTTGCCGGCCAGGTACTCCTGCCAGGCCGACCCTTCGTACTCGAGGACCGCGTAGGCCCTGACCGGCAGCGTACGGTAGCGGCGACGCAAGTTGTCCGGATCGTCCAGCTGACCGCCGTCGAAGCCGAGTTCCAGCAGCTTCTGCCGGTCGAACCAGCTCCATTCGGCGTCATGCTGATGCCAGTTGAGCGTCAGGGCGACTCCGCTGTTCTCGTCGGCGCGCCGGCTCCAGGCGAGCGGCAGTTCGCGCTCGGTCAGGCTGATTTCGGCGTCCGGCGCGCCGCTGCGGTTATAGGCGACGCCGACGAGGACGAAGGCGTTGACCGCCAGCAGCAGGGCGAGGGCGATGACCATGCGATAGCGGTTCATGCGGCACCTCCCCTGGCTGTAGCGCGCAGTCTCTTGAGGACCAGCAGCAGCCCCACGGCGATCAGGCCGAGGAGCAGGAAGAACAGGTACTTCGGCAGCCAGTCCCACCACCAGTCAAACAGCTTGGTGTAGAGGTAGAGGACGAAGAAGGTGCAGCCGAGGTTGGTCGTCCCCGGCCAGCGGCAGCGGATGCCGAGGGCGATCACCGCCGCCGAGAGGACGAAGCCGACGGTCTGGTAAAAGCCTTCGATGACGTCCGTATCCCAGGGGAGATAGCTGATCCGTCCCCAGTTGGCGAGGATCAGCACGGCGATGAAGATCGCCAGCAGCCCGTAGACCCTGTAGAGGCCGGGAAAGGAGGGATAGCGGCGCGACGGGACCACGGCGGCCAGGGACATGATCAGCCCGGCGGCGATGAAATTCTCCGGACGTTCGCCGAAGGAGAGCCAGTAGCAGCCGCTCCAGGTGCCGATGGTCGCCGCCAGGTAGCCGAGCACACAGGTCATGCCGGCGATCAGCAGCAGGCGCAGGCCGTAGCCGTAGGCGAAGACCAGGGCGAAGGCGCCCCAGGCGATGAAGGCGTTCTGGCTCGGGGTGATGTTGAAGATGGTGCCGAGGACCAGCAGGTTGAGTACGAAGCAGGTGAAGGCGACCAGCGCCAGCAGCGATGAGAAGTAGAGCGTCTTCTCGCGCCGGGCGGCGATCTCGACGGCGATGGTGGCGAGCAGCGGCGCCGCGATCAGGATGGCGACCTGGGAGGTCGTGGCGAGATCACCCCAGAAGCGGTAGAAGAAAAAGAAGACCGCCGCCGACAGGGCGATGGCGCCGAGGAAGGAGACGATGCGCATCCCCCAGGAGAGCTGGCGGTCGGCGCCGCTGACGTCGATGTCAAACCGGCTTGCATAGTCGGCGAGCAGCCCGGCATGGTGCACGGTCACCCGCAGCTGCTCTTCCTCGCCAAGCTCCAGGATGCCTTCAGTGACCAGCGTCTCCAGCTCCTCGTTGAAGGCGCGAATCCGGTCGGCCCGGCGCTGGGCCGCTTCTTTCTGCATCATGGCTCCGTTCCGATGGTTGGAGGGCAGGCCCGGGATCCCCGTACCTGCCGGATCAAAACTTCTATACCACGAAAGGTGTCAAAGGTAACGGGTCAATTCTGCGAGGCGAGTCAGGCAGGACATGCGGGCTCAGCGCATTTTATCGAAAACGAAAGCCAGGGAACTGCCATCATTTCCGGTACAGGAAAATGAGCTGTTGCGGTCGATCTCAAACCGCGATTTATTACCGTTTTTGAGAGTAATTTCACCGAAGCAAGAGCTTTTACGACATTTATTTATAAGAATTTCAGATATTTCCGCCGTACCAGCCTGTTCTTTTCTGTTGTCCGCCTTATACTTGAACCGACCGTCTATGTCGGCAAATTTCGGACTGGAACATATGTAGTGCTCGCCATCGATATTCCTGACCTCCCAGTTCAGGCAGTGCGCCACGCCCGGTCCGCTCAACAGCAGGCCAATCAGCAGATGTTTCACCATCACACCCTCCTCCTCACACTCCATTCTTCCGCAATTACCGGTTTACTGACGCTTCCCTGATGCGGCCTCCTGGCTTTTGCCGGGTAGCCACTCCGGGACAGACTGCCGGTATTGATCCCCATGGGACCCGGGGCCGATCTCGTAAATTTCCCGGGCCAGGATGCTGCCACCTGTGGTGTCGATCCCCCGGACGAAGACCCGCGAGCCCTTCTGCAGGAAGATCGGGGTGATCGTTTTGCCGAAGCGGTTCCGGGTCATGGTTTCCAGCCGGTAATCGCCGATCTTTTCATCGACCAGCAGGATCGTCTTTTCGAGAACGACCAGGCGCTTCAGCAGCGGATCGTTCTCCATGACAACCCCGTCAAACTCGACAAAATCCAGATTCGTGGCCGTGATGCTCTTGATGTAATCGTCAAGATCATCAGCATGCGAAACCGACCCTGCCGGCAAACCGCCGAACACCATCAATATTGCCAATATCAAATGGATTTTCATGGTCCCCTCTACCTGATCTGTTGCCAGTAATATTGGTGAACCGTCGAGTCGGTGTTGACTTTCCTGCCCATGATGCCACCCTCGACCCCGACCATGATCCTCGGCCCATCCTTCAGAATGGTGATGATCGGGGACGATGGGATCGAGGTGCCGATCTCTACGGCGCGGTCTTCCTTGGTCAAAGCCTTGGGGTTGGCCGGGTCTTCGTAGTAGTCGTAGACCGCCGCGCCGTTCAGGTAATCAATCGCGTACAACCGCGCAATGCCACGATCCATCGAAGTTGCACAGGGGTCGCTGGCGGCCAGCACGGAGGTGGGCGGCGTATAGGTCGTGAAATAAACCACCTTGTTGAACAGAATCGGCGACGAAACCACCTTTTCGCCGGGGTTCGGCAGCCTGATGAACCAACCCTGGCTGGCATTCAGTACTTTGAGTGCGGTCACTCTCTCCTCGGCAGTCCCCTCCTGGATCTTGTTAGCCGTCACATCGAGCAGGTCCGAAGGGGTGAGGGTCACGTAGTTGCCCTGATCATCGGTCTGCCAACGATTCCTGATGGCGTAAAAGGCGTCGACCTGCAGGATACTGGTCGGCTTCTCCCGATCGCCTGTGCCGATGTAGAGGATCTCCCCGTCGCGCAGCAGGCCGACTTCCGGCTTGTTCATGAACTTTCGCCCGATAGTGACCGGGACCGAGTCGACGGTAAGCGAACCCGGCAGCGAAAACAGCAGACGTTTATCCCAGGCGCCGTCGTGATCATCGTCCCGCAAAGCGAACAGGTGCCCGCCAAGGTCACCGGCATAAACCCGGTTGACCAGGCCGTTGCCCTTGGTCTCGACCCCGGTGAAATCAACAATGCAGTTGGTCATCTTGTCCCAGTTGCCGCCGTTGACGTTGAGTCCCTCGACGGCCCCATTGTCGACCCTGACCGTGAAGAGCGCCTTGCCGACCAGGTCGTTGGCTGCCGGGACCGCCGCATCCTGGTTGACATCATAGCCCCCCGCCATCAACAGGTAATCTCCCAGCCTGTCCTGGATCTTGAGCGTCACCTGCTGAGGGCGCGACCAGGACTGCCCGAGGGTCGCGGCAGAGCCATCGGCCACGCCGTTGCCGTCACCGTCGAGCCCGACCAGAAGTGACGAGGTGAGCTGGTATTTCCATTTCGGCGCAACCGGGTTGGTCACATCGAGGGCGTAATAACGGCTGCCGCCGCGCCGCTCGCCGACAACCAGGGTTTTGGTCGTGCCGTCGTCGAAGATCATACTTGAGCCATCGACGAAATAATCGTGGGTCGCATTGTTGAGCAGCGACAGCCGGTTCAATTGCCCTGGCGGCACGAACGCCCAGGCCTCGCTGCCGTCGTCATCATCGAAAACATGCAGCATGCCGTCGTTCGCCCCGACGAAGATATAGGATTTAAGCTCGCCGGAGTCGACCTTGCCGTTGTTGTTGCCGTCAGTGAAGTAGTGCTCGACAAGCGGCTCGGAATGGATAATGTCGCCCATCGGCCACGCAGCCCCTTCCGCCCTTGCGGAAACAATGGTGTTGCTGCGCGCAGTCGCTCCGGACACGCCCAGAAGTGTGTCGGTCAAACCGGCATTGGAGACTGAAAGCGCATTCTCCGGATTGGTCAGATTCGCCTGTGAACCGAGATAGGTATAGATATTCCGGGCCGCCGTGCGCGTGGCGAGAGCCTCGCCGACCCCGCCCCGGTCGACGTCATAACCGTCATAGCTGTTCGACCAGATCGATTGGATTCCATCGATCAGCAGGCCTCTCTCGTTGGTTGCCGGCATGTTGTTCCGATCGAGCAGTGTGCCGTCGGGGGTCAGGTTGTAGGCCTTGAGGTTGCCGCGCCAGCGTCCGTTGATCTGCGGCTTGAAAAATCCTAGGTATAAACGGTTGCCGGCAAAGGTGCGGTTGAGGCGGTTGATCGGCACCACCGGCGCCACGTAGCTGGCGTTGCGCTCCTGGATACTGTTGATGATGTTGTCGAAGGCCTCTGTCAGGGCCGTGTAATTTTCTGCGGTATAGTAGGCCCCACCACCGTTTTCCGCCGTATCCTGAAGCAGTTGGTGCGCTGTCTTGAAACCGATCGTGTAGGTGGTGACGTTCTGGAATTCAAACTGCGAGTCGGCCGCGCCCAGATCGCTGCGCAGGTCACGGGTCCGCAGATAATAGGCAACGTCATCCAGATAATCTGTGCCTCTGTTCTCATAGGTGCCCGGATCGCGACCATCACCGTCCTGGTCGCCGATCAGGTCACCGTTGATGTATGCTTCGGTCGTCAGCTTGATGTTGTCATCCCGGGTCGGCGCCCCATCGGTCACCAGGATGATGTAGTTCTTCTGGCATGGGTGCTCGATCGGCGAGGCGTACGTCGTATTCGTGTTAAACCAGCTGGCCTTGCCGGCGAAATACAGCCCGGCCTCGGCCAGGGTTTCCGCAAGCGGTGTCCAGCCACTGGCCGAAAAGCCGTTGACGGTGCTCACCAGGGTGTCCTTGCTGGTACCCAGGGGAGCAACCACCCGCCCGCCCTCTTCGTTGTTGAAGCGCATCAAGCCGAACCGGACCCCTTCCGTCCGGTTGATCAGGTCGACGACGACCTGCTTGGCGACCTCGATCCGCCGCCGCGTGGAACCGAGCCCGGCCGCGAGATAGTTGAGATAATTACCGGTGCGCAGTTCCTGCTCATCGACCGCGTTGCCGCTGCAGGAGTAAGGAGATGTGGAGGTGAGTTGACCCCTGGCATAGCTGTTGGTGGCAAGACTGCTGCGAACAGGCTGGCAGCCGATGGCCGCTGTGTCCGGGGCGAACTCGGTCCAGTTGTTGCTGCAGGTCCGCACATATGTTGGCTGGCAGAAAGGGCTGGAAGGATTGCGACGACACCACCCGGTACTGTTCAGGCTGCTGACGCGAACCGTGCAATCCCGACGGTAGACCTTGCCAGGCAGGTAACTTCCGGCATAGCTGGTCTTCGGGTCGAACAGCGCGACGGGAACGTCGTTCGTGTCCATGCTGCCGGACGTGTCGAAGATGATCAGGATGTTCGGCTGCACCGAGATGGTGCTGACACCATAGACATCGACGTCTTCTGCAACCGCCATCGCCGGGAACGCAAGGATCATCAGCCACAGGGTCAGCCTGCTCATCAATGTCTGCATGTACTCCCCCCACCCGGGAACATCTCGTTTATTTGTTCAATACGATCCAGACGCCGCTGTGGACTTCGGTCCTGCCGTCCGGTGTAGCCGCGGACACGCCGAAGCGCCGCACGGCGAATTTGTTCAGGCCATAGCCGGAATCGACCGGAGGTGCGGTCGCGTGCACCTGTGCAGGCAAACGGTTGCTCTGCGCGGCGGCAGCGTCGATATTCTGGATCGGCCTGATCGTCAGTTGCGCAAGCACCTTGCCCGTTCCGGGGTCCGCCACCGGAGTGGTGATGCTGGCCCTGGCGATGTCGGCAGCGGCATCCTGCAGGAACGTGTCCGTCAACCAGGTCGATGGCCTCTCATATGCGGTGACCAGGGCCTGCTCCGCGGCGTAGAGTCTTGCGACGGAAGCCTGCTTTGCCCCGACCTGGCTGAACTCCTCGCCGGTTCTCGTCAGGCCGACCATCCAGATCGCCCCCAGGAAAAACACGGTGATCAAGACGATGATCAGGGCACTTCCTTGCTCTGCCTTGCGTCGCCGGATTTCAAGAACCATTTTCCCCTCCTACAGGTTTCGGCTGCGCACACTGGTCGACACCGTGCGCGTAAAGGTGCCGCCATCGGCCTTGTCATCACGCACGGTCATGACCAAGCCGATGGCCCGCACCCTGGCCAGCAGGGCGGCATCGGCACCCGGGACGCCGAGGTCTGTGCCGTTTTCGTCCTGATAGGTCAGGGAAAAGACCGCAACCTGGTCGCACATCTCTTCCCAGCGCTCGGCGGCGGTCCCTTCGTAA
>JBFIMV010000103.1:0-7362 GCA_041611575.1 Desulfuromonadales bacterium
CCGACGTGCGCAAGAAGATGCTGACCGAAAACCTCACCCTCGAGTCGCCGATGACCGCCGTCTACCGCGACTACTTCTGGGGAGGCATCGACGCCTACCGCGTCAAACTCAGCACCGGCCGCGACATCAAGCTCCCCGGAGCCCCGCAGGGCCAGCCGCTCAACTACCTGATGTATCCCTACGCCGAAGTCGGCGGCAAGCCGCTCGACTGGCTTGATCCGGCGACCTTCAGGTACACCATTACCCACTATAAATAGGGCATTGCAAACGCAAAGAGGCGGGGAAAACCCCGCCTCTTTGCATTTCTCTGTGAAACATCGGCTACTCGCGAACGTATGTGTCGATATCGGTCTCGTGAGGCATGCCCATCAGGCGCGCATACTCGGATTCGATGATCTGGTAGTGATGGTCGGTCGAGGTGGCGTTGTCCTCGAAGACCTTGCGCACTTCGGGATTGGAGATCTTCGCGGCCAGCTTGCGCAGGTGCTCGGCCAGATTCTTCTCTTTCTGCATGGCGAGCTCCATCGCCTTGCGCTCGTCGAACCCCGCCTTGTTGACCTGCTTCAACTCTGTCAGCCACTCCGAGTCCTTGGTGGAGGCGGTGTCCAGAAAGGCCTGCAGGTCGTCGATGTCGTCACCGGGGTAGACATTGTGGAACCACTCGGCGTGTTCCCGTTCCTCGCGCGCGAGGAGTTCGAAGACCTTTTTGGCCTCGGCGTTCTTCATCATCTCCGCCCCCCGCTGGTAGAATTCCATGGCGTTCTTTTCGGTCTGTATGGCGCGGCGGACGGCGTCTTTCAAGTCGATATTTTCCAGCATGTATATCCTCCTGGTCGGATAGGTCGTGGCTGAGAGGGTGATCGTCGCAACCTGCCATTGGCTGCAACGATCACCGCATGGTCAGCAAAGGGCTTGTTCGCTGTTCGACAAAATGTCAGGCCTCTGCCGCAGGCGGCACAAAGACCCGCTGGCCGAGTTCGTCGTCGAGGCGCAGCAGGCCGTTGCCGTCATCACCGATCCGCTGCAGTTTCTTGAGGATCAGCCCGAAGCTGGCCTCCTCTTCGACCTGCTCGGTGACGAACCACTGCAGGAAGATTTCCGCAGCGTGGTTGTTGTCCTTGCGGGCGAGGTCGACGAGCTTGTTGATGCTGTCGGTGACGAAGTTCTCGTGCTTCAGGGAATATTCGAAGCACGCCAGGGGCGACGCGTAGTTGTTCTTGGGGGCGTCGAAGCCGCGCAGGTCGGTGCGGCCGCCCGCCTCGCAGATGAAGTTGAAAAACTTCTCGCCGTGAGTCAGTTCTTCCAGGGCCTGGACGCGCATCCAGGACGCGATCCCGGGCAGGTCCTCATCTTCAAAATAACCGGCCATCGCCAGGTAGAGATAGGCAGAGAAAAACTCGTTCTTCATTTGCTCGTTCATGGCATCGATTAACTTCTTGCTGAACATTCAAACCTCCTCGTGATGTAAGTTGTTTATCAGTCTGGGCATAATTGTAAATATAACCGCAGCAGTTAGCGGACGCAACGTGACAAACAAAAAAAGCGGGGCGTTCAGCCCCGCTTTTGCTTGTACTCTAATTTTCGTTTAACGCACACCGTCTTCGAAGATGATCTTCTGCAGGCCGTCAATCGCGGCGTTGGCCTTCAATCGCTCGCCGGTGAAGGGGTTGCGGTAGGTGTAGGTGATGTAGCTGCAGTTGCAGTCAGCCGGCATGAAGGCGTCGTGCAGGACGAACTTCTTGCCGTCCGAACGGCGGGTCGTGCCCATGATGCCGGTCTTGATGTCATTGCCGATGATGCTGTAATCGACCTTGGGAGCCTCGAAAAAAGTGATTTCGGTCACGGTCTCGAGGGGCACGGTGAGCGCTGAGCCGTTCCACCAACCCTTGACGATGTCGCGCCCCTTGATACTGTCGAAAACGATTTCCTTGTTGTCCAGGGTGATCAGGCGACCGGGACGGTCCTGATCAGCAACGGCATAAGTCGCCAGGCACAAGATGGTCAACAGGGGGATGGCCACCAGGCGCATGCATATGCGAACTCCCATATCACGACACTCCTTTTAGACAGAAGATTGAAATTATAAACAGAACCGCAGCGGTGTTGATCTCATGTTAACGTGTAGCGTCTGCATCTAGCTGAAACCCTTCAGAAAGACAGCTCATTCAGATGCCGCTGTCGAACACGGGGCGATTCGCGCCGCTGCGCAGATACGAAGTGGCCATGGCCGACGAAAGGGGAGTTCAGACGTATCAGCTCCCATCGACAGCATATTGGATAACAGCTTTCCAAAAAAAAATCAACGCTTTTTCCCTGTTGTTTGCGCATACATGGCCGAAATCTCAGACACTTACCCGATGGAGAGAAAGCTGGGTGATTTTGGTCGGCTATGCTAGGATGACCTGCTGCCGTCGGCCGGCTGAATTTGCCGACGTGGCGATACTCCCTGTACAGAGGCCCGTTCACCATGCATGTTCACAGTGCTGTCTTCGTTACCAGCGCCTCCGGTCTGGCCGGTTGTCCTCAGTCTCGGTTGCCGGAAATCGCCTTTGCCGGGCGCAGCAACGTCGGCAAAAGCAGCCTGATCAATTGTCTGCTCAACCGCAAGGGGCTGGTGCGGACCTCTTCGACCCCCGGTCGGACGCAACTGCTCAACTTCTTCGTCATCAACGATCTGCTGCACTTTGTCGACCTGCCGGGCTACGGCTTTGCCCGCGCGCCGCGACCGGTGCGCGAGCGCTGGCAACCGATGGTGCACGGCTACCTCAGGGGGCGTCGCAACCTGCGGGCCGTCGTCTGGCTGCTCGATGTGCGCCGCGAACCGAGCCGCGAAGACCTCGAATTTCTCGACTGGCTGGAAGAGAGCGGGGTGCCTACCATACCGGTGATTACCAAGGTTGACAAGGTCAGTCGCAACGAACTGGGGCGTTGTATCAAGAAAATAGCCGTCTGCACAGGGCTGCCGGCAGAGTTGCTGACCCCCTTCTCGGCCCTCAACCGTCAGGGGCACGCCGAAGTCTGGGCCCTGATCGAAGAGGCCCTTGGCTCCGAAGAGGGTTCGCCGGAGGCCGGGCCGGGAACTCTTGTCGATTGACAGGCAAACACCCCTCTGATTTAATGCAGGTTACAATCGAAGCGACCGGGTGCCCGCCGCAGGTTCTGCCGAGGCGGGAGAATAGGGAAGAGGGTGAGAATCCCTCGCTGCCCCGCAACTGTGAGTGGAGATGACCTCCGGCACGATGCCACTGCCCCGCAAGGGCGGGAAGGCCCGGACAGTCAGTCGATCCACAAGCCAGGAGACCTGCCCGATCAGATGAGCAGACCTTTCGCGGGAAGGGGTCGGGCAGGTATGAAAATACAGGCAGCCCCGGATACTTCAGCGTGTCCGGGGCTGTATTGCTTGGCGACGAAGGACGAACGGCGCGGCGGATGAAGGGTTTGATCCAGGTATACACCGGCCCCGGCAAGGGGAAGACGACGGCTGCAATCGGGCTCATCCTGCGGGCCCTGGGGCATGAACGCAGGGTGCTGCTGGTCCGTCTGCTCAAGCCGGCCGAGCCGGCCAGCGGCGAACTGGTCATCCTGCGAAAGCTCACGGGGGTGCGCATCATTGACGCCGGAGTCGGCGTGCTCGGTGGAACCATCGACCCGGCCGCTGTGCGCGACAGTGTCCTTGCGGCGCTGGCAGAGGCCAGGGCCGCCTGGACGGAAGAACGGTTCGACCTGCTGGTGATCGACGAGATCAACAACGCATTGCATCGCGGGCTGCTCAGCTGCAGGGAACTGAATGATTTGCTCGCGGAGCGGCCGCCGGCGATGGAGGTGGTCCTGACCGGGCGCAATGCCCCGCAGGAGTTGCTCGACAGCGCCGACCTGGTCACCTACATGGACTGCCTTCGCCATCCTCTGCAACAGGGAATCGCCGCGCGGGAAGGGATCGAATTTTGATCGGCGAAGCCCCTCATGCGCTGCCTCCCGTCACCCTGGTTTTGGGGGGCGCTGCCTCAGGCAAGAGCCGTTTTGCCCAGCAGTTGGCGGAGACGGCCGGCTGGCCGCTGCTTTATGTTGCGACCGCCCGGGCCGGCGACGCCGAGATGAAGGCGCGCATCGCCCGCCACCGCCAGGAG
This sequence comes from Desulfuromonadales bacterium, assembly GCA_041611575.1. GTDB lineage: Bacteria > Desulfobacterota > Desulfuromonadia > Desulfuromonadales > BM103 > JBFIMV01. The sequence continues at coordinate 4,128 of JBFIMV010000103.1, forward strand.
CGTGGCGACCATTGGCAGACCCTGGAGGAGACACACGATCTCGCCGGTCTGCTGCCCGCCGCGGCGCAGGGGAAGGCCGTGGTGCTGATTGACTGTGTCACCCTCTGGTTGAGCAACCTGCTGCTGGAGGACGAGGACCATCTCGAATCGTCGGTCTGGCCGGCGGTCGAGGCCCTGCTCGCCGTGCTCGACCGGCTTCCGGCGCCGGTCATCCTGGTGAGCAACGAGCTCGGCCTGAGCCTGGTCCCGGAGAATCGCCTGGGGCGCCTGTTCCGCGATCTCGCCGGGAAAGTGAATCAGCGGCTTGCGGCGCGTGCCGACAACGTCTGGCTGGTAACCGCCGGGCTGCCGCTGGCGCTGAAACAGACACGTTAAACATACATCTAATGATTACGGGTTTATAACCCAATAAAAGGTATATCGCCACCAAGGCTCCAAGACACCAAGAACGTCTTTAATGTGTTTGTGAAACCCGAAACATCCTTGTTTCACTTTGAGCCTTGGTGTCTTGGTGGCAAGTATTGGACTCTACGTTTCGCACTTTATGTTGTTGGGTAAAGTTCCGAAAAATTAAGGAAAGAGAAACCGCACATGTCCCGTCATGAACTTCAGGCGACCCTGGCGCGCATCGCCCCGGTCTCCCAGGACCGTCTGGCCCAGGTCCAGGCACGCATCGACAGCCAGGCCAAGCCGCAGGGGTCCCTCGGCCGCCTGGAAGAAATCGCCCGCCGTTTCGTCGCCATCACCGGGCGAGAAAACCTCGACAGCAAGAGGATCTTCACCTTTGCCGGAGATCACGGCGTAGCCGCGGAGGGGGTCAGCGCTTTCCCGCGGGAAGTGACCGTGCAGATGGTCTATAATTTTCTCGAGGGAGGCGCCGCAATCAATGCCCTGGCGCGACACGCCGGGGCCATGGTGTCGGTGGTCGACATGGGCGTCGACCATGAGTTCGGCGAACTCGACGGCCTGTTCGACTGCAAGGTCGACCGCGGCACGGCCAACATGGCCAAGGGGCCGGCGATGAGCCGCGAGGAGGCCGTGCGCTGCCTGGAAGCGGGGATCGGTCTGGCTGAAGTATGTCGCGAGGAAGGTGTTGACCTGGTCGGGACCGGGGACATGGGGATCGCCAACACCACGCCATCCGCGGCGATCGTCGCCGCCATCACGGGGCTCGACCCGGTCAGCGTGACCCATCGCGGCACCGGCATCGACGATGCCGCCCTGGCACGCAAGGTCGCAGTGATAAGCCAGGCTCTGGCGATCAACCGCCCCGACCCTTCCGACCCGATCGACGTCCTGGCCAAGGTCGGTGGCTTCGAAATCGGCGGGATCGCCGGTTTCATCCTCGGCTGCGCCGCCGAACGCATTCCGGTGGTGATCGACGGGTTCATCTCCACCGCCGGGGCGCTGATTGCCTGCGAGCTGCAGCCGGACGTCCGCGATTACCTGTTCGCCGCCCATCGCTCGGTAGAGATCGGCCACGCCGCGATGCTCGACAGGATCGGCCTGGAGCCGCTGTTCGATCTGCAGATGCGGCTCGGCGAAGGGACTGGCGCGGCCCTGGGGATGACGTTGGTGGAAGGCTCTCTGCGGCTGCTGCGGGAGGTCAAGACCTTTGCCGAGGCCGGCGTAGCGGAAGGATCGGATCGATGAAATATGGATGGGAGCAGTTTCGCATCGCCCTCGGTTTTCTGACCATTCTGCCGGCAAGTCGCTCGCTGGACGCCACGCCGGAGCGCCTTGGGCGCAGCATGGCACTCTTCCCGGCAGTCGGCATGATGCTCGGTCTGGGACTGGTGGTCATCAACGGCATGCTCGATGGTCTCCTGCCGCGCGCAGTGCTCGACTGCCTGCTGCTTGTCATGCTGATCGTCGTCACCGGCGCGCTGCACCTCGACGGTATCGCCGACCTGATCGACGGCCTGGCCGGCGGCAAGGACCGCGAGGGGGTCCTGCGCATCATGAAAGACAGCCGGGTCGGTGCCATGGGCGTGGTCGGGCTGGTCATGCTGCTCCTCCTCAAGTACCTCAGCCTCTTCAACCTGTCCCTCGAAACCAAATCGGCCGGACTGATCTTCATGCTGGCGGCCGGTCGCTGGGTCCAGGTCGTGCTTGCCACTTCCTGCCGCTACCTGCGCGGCCGCGAGGGGACCGCGTCGGTCTTCATCGAGCATGCGGGCGAGCGTGAGCTGCTGGTTGCCTGCGGCACCCTGCTGATCGCGTCGCTCGTTCTCTTCGGGCTACCGGGGGTTTTCCTCACCTTCCTGCTGGGGTTGGCGGCGATCCTTCTGATCAAATATTTTGAAATGCGCCTCGGCGGCGTAACCGGTGATGTCCTCGGGGCAGCCTCCGAAATCATCGAAGTCCTGACTCTCATCCTCGTGTTGGCAATCGCCTGAATGGACACAAGATGCAACGCACCCGACTCTTCCTGGTCCGCCATGGTCAGGTCGAAGGTTTTGAAGAAAAGCGTTACAACGGCCAGGTGAACGTGCCGCTCACCGAGCTGGGCCGCCGGCAGTCCGCCAGGGTTTGTGAGCATCTGGCGAAAGAAAAGTTCGCCGCGGTTTACAGCAGCGACCTCGATCGCTGTGTCTACTGTGCAGATAGGGTCGCTGTCGAACATGGCCTCGAGGTGCGTAAGAATGCGGACCTGCGGGAACTGCATATCGGCGACTGGGAGGGGCGCACCTGGGCGGAACTGCTGGAGGCCTACCCCGACGACTGGCAGGCAAGAGTGCGTGACCTGGTCAATTACCGCGTACCGGGCGGCGAGAGCCTTCAGGATGCAGCCGACCGCATCCGGCCGGCCCTGCAAGGCATCCTGGCCGCCCACCCCGATGCTGATGTCGCCCTGGTGGCCCATGGCGGCGTCAACCGGATCATCCTGCTCGATGCCATCGGCGCACCCCTTGATCGGGCGTTCTCCCTCGAGCAGGATTTCGGCTGCCTGAACATCATCGACTATTACGCCGACGGCAATTCGGTCGTACGGCTGCTCAACGGCCGTTCTCACCTGGAGACACCGTGCGCCCCCTGATCATCGCCGCTCCGGCCAGCGGCCACGGCAAGACGTCGGTCGCCCTCGGCCTGATGACCTTGCTGCGTCGCCGCGGGCTCTGCGTCGCCCCCTTCAAGGTCGGTCCCGATTTCATCGATCCGGGCCATCACACCCGGGTCTGTGGTCGGCCGTCGCGCAACCTCGACAGCTGGATGTGCTCAAAAGAACAAGTCC
>JBFIMV010000104.1:0-7357 GCA_041611575.1 Desulfuromonadales bacterium
CCGGCAACGGCCCGGGCCGTTGCCGACATCATCGTCATAAAGACCGCCGAATGGGTCGGCCTGCATGAAGTCTTCGTCGGCATCCTGGCGATCGGCGGCACCCTGGCGGCGATCAGCACCATCACCGGGCTGCTCGTCAGCGGCGCCGGAGCCATCTCCTATGACATCTACTACCGGATGATCAACCCCAACGCCAACGAACGCCGCCTGCTTCTGGTTGCCAGGGGAGCGACCCTGGTGCTGGCACTTCTGGTCCTGATCATCTCGATCAATCCGCCGGGATTGATCGCTCAGATCACTGCAATCGCCTTCGCCCTGGCCGGCAACACGCTTTTCCCGGTCTTCCTGCTGGGTATCTGGTGGGACCGCACCAACAAGTACGGCGCCATCGCCGGCATGCTGGTCGGCACCATAGTCACCTTTGCCCCGCTCCTGGTCGGACACCTCTTTCCGATGCTCAGGGCGATCCTGCCACCGACCTCCTCGGCCCTGGTCGGCGCGCCGCTCGTCATCCTGACGATGATCTGCGTCTCGCGCCTGACCCCTCCTCCCGCCGAGCACGTGAGGCGTTTCCTGGTAGAGAAGGTTCACAGCCCTTGACGGCCGACGCGGGGTCAACTCTCCCGGGGCTTGCTTGCCATGTTTCTCGAAAATACATAAAATGATGTTTTATTATTCCCGTGACGGTTTTGTAGAATGAAGTTGATCCTCTCAGCAGGAAGTCTCTACACCCTGCCGACTCCCCAGGTTTTCGAAATGGCCCGGGATGTCGGCTTTGACGGCATGGAAGTGATCATCAATCACGACTACGCCGGCTCAAGGTACCTTGAACTTCTCTTGAGTCTGAAAAACATTCTGCCGGTGCACTCCATCCACGCACCATTCTTCGAAGTCGACGGTTGGGGGAACAAGGCAGACCAGTTGAAGCGCTGTGCCGACCTGGCACTTGAGGCTGGAGTCCCCCTGATCAATTTCCATCCCCCGAGTTGGTTTAATTTCGAATTCAAATTCTGGAGATGGCTGAAAAAGATCAAGGATTTCCAGGAGGAAATCGGCCGGGGAGGCGTTCTGGTCACCATTGAGAACATGCCCTGCCTGCCGAAATTAAAGCTGAACCCCTACCTGCTCTCACAGGTTGAATCCATGGTGAACTTTTTGGAAGAGCGCAACCTTTACCTGACGTTCGATACAGCACACTGTGGTTCAATGCACACGGACTTTCTCAGAGATTTTCACCAGTATTACGACTCCAACCGCATGCGTAGCATTCACTTCTCCGATTACGGCAACGGAGAAGAGCACCTGATCCCCGGTCACGGGGCTTTACCGCTGACCCGCTTTTTAAACCACCTGCGTGAAACAGGTTATGATCACTCCCTGGTCCTGGAGCTGTCTCCCTACGAATTCCCCGAAGATCCGGCGATGATTCAGGCGACGCTGGAGGAGATCTTCGCATACCTGTGCCAGGAGACCAGGACGCACATGTCAAGATCGGTTGGCGGGCATAGACCCCCGGCGGGAGGAGAAGACGGGAAGAAGAGGGAGTTTCAGCGGACGATGTAAACGGAACAGTGGGCGTGCAGCGCGACCTTGGTTGATACGCTGCCGAGCAGAGTGCGCTTGACGCGGCCTTTTCCCGATGAACCGACGACGATCATGTCGCAATTTTTTTCCTCGGCCATGCGGATCAGTTCTTCCGCAGGGTCGCCATATATGACCAGGGACTCCAGTTGCACGTCTGCCTCCGAGGCGGCTTTTTCAACAACGTAAAAGAGGCGATCGCGCTTCTCCTGCCAGCCGGGCATTTCCGTCGCCGGCTTGTCGGGAAAGTAGTCCGTGAAGGACGGGGTCTTCATGCTCGGCAGGACCAGTACAGCATAGACCTGGCTTTTGAAGCGAGTGCCCGAAACCATGGCCATGCGCACGGCCTCTTCGGCGGCCTTGTCCGATTGTGGCGAACCATCAATGGCAACCAGGACTTTCTTGCTGAGCGTGAGCATCAGAATGCCTCCAGAATTCGGGTTGAGCCAATGTACCCAGAGGTTTAGACAGTGTCAACTGCGCCAACCATCATAAAATGCAACTAATCTGTTTGACTTACATAAAACAGTATTTTATTATTCAACGGACTTTTCGGGATCGCTTGAATTATCAAAGCATTCAACAATAACCACTTATCACATATTTTTCCATTCCGCCTTGACAGGGCACTGAGGTTTCGATAGAAAATATAGTTTGCGTCGTTTTCTACATTTCAAAAAAAGAGGGTCTACATAATCATGGCCAGGAAAGAAAAATCCGAATACATCATCCAGGCGGTTTCCCACGCCCTCGACCTGCTCGAACAATTTCATGATGACGTCGACGAACTCGGCGTCACAGAACTCAGCAAAAGGCTGAAGCTTCACAAGAACAATGTCTTTCGCCTGCTGGCGACCCTCGAGTCTCGCGGCTACATCGAGCAGAACAAGGCAACCGAGAATTACCGCCTGGGGCTGAAGGCTCTCGAACTCGGCCAGACCTTCATCAAGCAGATGGGCCTGCTGCGCCAGGCCAAGCCGATCCTTGAGAACATGCGGTCGTCCTGCAACGAAACCTGCTATGTCGCCATCTTCAAAGAAGGCTATGTGGTCTACCTGGACATGGTCGAGACCGACATGACCGTTCGCGTCGTTTCACGGGTCGGTTCACGCCTCCCGGCCTATTGCACCGCCTCCGGCAAGGTCCACATGGCGTTCATGTCCGAGGACGAAATCGATGAGATCCTGCCTGAGGAAGATTTCAAGGTTTTCACCGCGACCACCATCAAGAACCGCAAAGAACTGCGGAAGGAACTGAAGCAGGTCGCCGAGCAGGGTTACGCCGTAGACATTGAAGAACTCGATCTCGGCGTGCATTGCGTTGCCGCGCCGATCCGCGACTACACCCGCAGGATCGTTGGGGCGATCAGCATTTCCGGGCCGACCATGCGCCTCAGCACTGATCGCATCAAAGAGGAGCTCGTCCCCCTGGTCCTCAAGTCCTCCGAGGAGCTCTCCACCCGGCTCGGTTACCACAAGTAACCTGTCCTGCTACTGCTTTCAAAGCCCTCGCGCGGTGCGCGGGGGCTTTTCCTTTTCTTCCCGAATCAACAGGACAACTCCGCGCAGCGATTGACACCCGCACCCGGAATGTTACATTTACCACGTTAACCAATGAATCTGGATACTTAAAGGGACAGAGGGCATGGCGCGCGAGACAACTGAAGTCGATGTTTCCGAATCGCATTCCGGCTGCCTGGCCAGCCGCAGTCTTGCACGCAATCAGGGCGTGGCAAACCCGGACAACCTCCCGTTCATGCTCCGGCCCCATGGTGCTGAAACCGCCGTCCTGCTGGTTCACGGCTTCACGGGCACGCCCTGGGAGATGCGTCTCTTCGCCGACGAGCTGGCTGCCGCAGGGATAGCCAGCTATGCCGTTCGCCTTCCGGGGCACGGCACCAGCGCCGAAGACCTGGCCCGCCGGCGCTGGGAAGAATGGCAGGCAGCCGTCGCGGAAGGCCACCGGCTGCTCGACCGTGAGTTCAAGAGCGTTTTCGGTGCCGGGATGAGTACCGGCTGCCTCCTGTTGCTCAACCTTGCCGTCGAAACCCCGCTGCGGGGACTGATTTTGTTTTCACCCTACCTGCGCGTCAAGCACCGGCTCGCCGCCTACGCGGACTGGCTGAAATGGGTCCGTCCATATCATGTCAGGGAGGGGCAAGAACGATCCGACGACCACTACTACAGCCGCAGGCCAGTCGCCGGCGTTCACCAGATCAACCGCCTGATTCGCCAGGTCAAGCGGCAGCTGCCGCAGGTAAGTTGCCCGGTCCTGGCGTTCAACGGGGAGGGTGACGAAACGGTCGAAATCGACAGCGGCCGAAAGCTGGTGGACCAACTTGGCAGCAAGGTCAGAATATACGAAGTCTTCGGCCCCGAGGTCCCTCATGTCCTGACCCGCGAGGACAACCCGCACCGCGTGGCAATGTTCGCCCAGGCTGTCAGGTTCGCTCAAGAGATCGAGACCCCCGGATTGCCCCTGCGCACAATGTGCTTGTAAAGGGCAGTGATCATATCTCGGGTCTGCTGTGGCGAACCCGAATTGTCGATCACAAAATCGGCCCGCTTTACCTTGTCGGACTGAGACCATTGCGCCGCAATTCGCCGGCCGGCCTCTTCCTCGCTGAGACCATCCCGGAGACGCAGTCGCTCCAGTTGAATCTGCGGTTCGACAAGGACCACCAGGACTTGATCGACACGCCTCTCAGCGCCAGCCTCGAACAGCAAAGGCGCCTCGTAAACGATCAAACTCAGGGGGGCCCTTCTCAGCGCTGCAAGGCGGCACTCGGACAGGTGTGCGATAGCAGGGTGGGTGATTTTTTCGAGCCGAAGACGGGCCGCAGGATCTGCGAACACCTGCTTCGCGAGGGCCTCCCGATCGAGGCTGCCCTGTTCCGTCAGGATTCTCTGGCCAAAGACATTGACCAGCTCCTCCAATACCGGGCTGCCGGGATTGACGACTTCCCGGGCCAACATGTCGGCGCTGACCACTGCGGCACCCAATTCAGCAAAACAACCGGCAACGGTACTTTTTCCCGAAGCAATCCCACCTGTAAGTCCGAGAACCATGTCACACCTTCGTCCATGACCGAGATACCTGGCAAACACATGCAACCGAATCGACACCGGGGCCGATTTACGGGATATTACCACAAACACCTTAACTTCGGGAAAAACGTGACCGAGGCTCAGCCGTGACAGTCAAACATGACAGTTGTCCGACCATTGAAGTCTTTGTTTGCCGGATTACCGGCTAAACCCACCTCGGGACTGTTCAAAGGGTCTAAAATCATTTAGAATACTCACTGAATTTGTTCGGGCGTCTGACCCCGCACCCCGCATGTTACGGAAGCAGGCCAATGCAAAGCGCCAACGACCTCCACAACCAGATTGCCTCGGCCCTGACCGGAGTCGTGAAGCAGATCAAGGCGATTCGCTATTATCCCCCCAAACACCCGGCCCTCCAGTCTGCGGCAGAAGAGAGTCTGCGCGGCTTTCGCCCATTGCTCGCCAGTGGCAGCCCGCTTGCCCTGGTCGTACGCAAGGAAGGCTTCTTGTTCGACGGCACCCCGGTCGCGAAAACCAACCAGGTTCTCGTGCAGCTGGCAAACTTCTGCTTCGCCCGACGTATCCAGCACCTGACGTTCCTCTCCGACCTGAACAGCCGCGACCTGAATCACTTTGTGCACTACCTCATTCTCGACCCCCAGTCCATCCAGCGGAACGGTGGTGTCCAGGCCATTCTGGAGAAAGCCAGGGTCATAACGATCTGGACCAACATACACGACCTCGACGCAATACTGGAACGCCGAGAAGAGCTGGAGAAACTCCCGGAACCGGACGCCGACCCGACTTCGATCCTGGCCGAGGGAGAAGCCTCCCTCCAGACAAAGAACGAAGTGCTCGGACTGGAAAAGCTCCTCAGCCTCATGGAACAGGAGAAGCATGACGGACGTTTTCGTCATCACCTGCAGGAGCTGATCCCGCTCTTGCGACTGCAACTGACCGAGGAGAACAGAGCACTGGTATTGAGGGCTTTTCTGCTGCTCTGCCGCAGCGCCACCAGCAAGCAGTCCTCGGCCGCGCGGATGGAATATTCCCGGCACGCCCTCGGCCAGTTGACCAATGATGAAATGACGGATTACCTGGTTGCCCACCTCCTCTCAGAAGATTTGGACCAAAAGGCTCGCGACACCCTCGCCCAGATCATCACCTTCCTCGGCGAAAAGGTAAATCGCCGACTGATGGAACTGCTGGCAGAAGAAAGCTCCGCACACAATCGCAAGCTCCTGAGCAGCCTGCTGGTGCGCGGCAACACTGCGGCCTTGCCGATCCTGCTCGAGTATCTTCTCGATGACCGCTGGTACGTGGTGCGCAACGCCATCTCGATTCTTGGTGAAATTCGCAGCCAGGAGACTTTGACGCACCTCACACCACTGCTGGAGCACAAGGACCTCCGGGTGAGGCGGGAAGCGATCCGCGCCATGACGAAAATCGGCGGCCAGCGCGCCATAAACATCCTGCTGCAGACTGCCGTAACCGGCGACCAGGAATTGCGGCGACAGGCCCTGCTCTCGCTCGGCGCCATAAAGGCCGCCAGTGCCGTACCAACCCTCATCAAGCTGTTGAAACACTCAGACTGGAGCCAAAGGTCGATCGAGCTCAAGAAGGATGCCATCCGGGCTCTCGGTGAAATCCGAACGCCTGATGCCATTCCTGAGCTTGTGCGCATCGCCACCCAGAAACGCCTCCTGCGCCGCAAACTCAACAACGAGCTGCGGATTGCTGCGACCGTGGCCCTGGGGGATATTGCCGATGACAGCACCCGTGTTACTCTCGAGAAGTTAACCAACGACCGCAACCCCGCAATCGCAAGGGCAGCCGCACAATCGCTCAAACAGCTCGACAAGGCGAACTCATGAATACCGATGATATTAAACAAGTCATCCAGGTTCTGGCGGGGGCAATAAAGGGACTAAGACTTTATGCCGTCGATCACCCGGCAACGACCAAACAGATAAATACCCTGCAAAACGGCCTGTTCAGCCTGTTGCAACACAGGAAACAGATCAAGATGGGACTCCTCGAGGGGACACTCTTTGTCGAAGATCATCTTTTCATGCAGGAATTCCCGGCTGCGGAAGAGATAGCCAAACAGCTCGAGAGTTACGAACTGCTAGGTATCGAGTTCATGGCCGGGCTCTCTGCCGACGAGATCCAGAGCTTATTGCACCTGCTGCATGTCGGAGGTTTCAAAGGGCAGGATTTTGCCGATGCGCTGGAAAAGCGCGGCGTCAAGAAAATCCGCGCCGTCGCGGCTGAAGACGAGGACGATGACCAACAACCGCGCAAGGTTTACCGTAAAGCGCTCAAAGTCGTCGACCAGATCTTTCAGGACGTACGCATGGGTGAAATACCTTCTTCGTCCGAGGCGATAAACGTCGTAAAAAGCATGGCCCAGATGACGATCAATGAACCACACGCCATGCTCGCCCTTTCGATGCTCAAGGACTATGACAACTACACCTTCACCCACTCGGTCAATGTTTCCGTGATCGCCCTCGCTGTCGGCCGCGCCTGCAAGGTCAGCGACGAGCAATTGCGGACGCTCGGCCTCGGCGGCCTGCTGCACGACCTCGGCAAATTACGCATCGACGTTAATATCATCACCAAGCCCGGACGACTCACCGATGCAGAATTCGAGTCGATCAAGCAACACCCGGATTTTGGAGCGGACATCATTCGCGAGATGGAAGATGTAACCTCTGAAGTCATGC
>JBFIMV010000105.1:0-7316 GCA_041611575.1 Desulfuromonadales bacterium
AATTCAAAGAGTCGGGGTTCGACTTCTTCAAGGAGCTCGATACCCATGACGAAGGGATCCTGGCTGAGATGGGGCGATTGGCTCGACGCGGTGTGTTCAACGCCCTGATGGTCACCAAGACCGCCCTGGTCAGCAGCAAAGCCGCCGCAGGCAATTATGCATATTTGCTTGAGGATATAAGCGTCGATCAAACCCGCATCCCCTTCGCGGCGGTTGCCCTCGATCTGCAGAGCGGTGAACCGGTCGTTCTCAGGCAGGGGCGCTTGCGCGAGGTGATCGCCGCTTCCTGCGCTATGCCGGGCGTCCTTGATCCGGTTATTATCAATGGCCGTCCGCTGGTCGATGGCGGCTGGGCTGAAACCGTCCCGATCAGAGCCGCCCGCCAGCTTGGTGCTGATTTCGTGATTGCCGTCGACGTGGGTGATTCCCTGAGCGAGTTCAAGCCCCCGCGCAACGCTCTCGATGTCATCGCCCGCGCCGATTCTCTGGCTCGCAGCGCCCTCAACAAAGAGCAGGTCAAGGCCGCCGATGTCGTTCTCTCACCGCAAAACGGCGTGACGCACTGGGCAGATTTTTCTACAACCGAACGGGCAATCGCGCGTGGTGAAGCAGAAGTAGAGAGGCAGATTGCAGCTGTGCGCAGCGCCCTCAACAAAGCAAGGTGGAAGAACTGGTTCGGCTGGTGAGCGCCGGAAAGACATCTCTTGGCGTTCTATTGAACCCGGTTGTTGAGGCACAATTGGGCAAGAGCGCACAGATCGGTTAATAAACAGGGACTTCATTACTCGAGAGAAAGAAGGAGATTAACCATGGCGAAAGCACGTGCCCGGCACATTCTGGTGTCCAGTGAGGCAGACTGCAATGCCCTGAAAAAGAAAATCGAAGCTGGCGAGGACTTTGCCGAGATTGCCAAACAGCACTCAAAATGCCCATCCGGAAGGCAGGGTGGGGGGTTGGGCGAATTTACCCCGGGACAGATGGTCAAGGAATTTGACGAGGTGGTATTCTCCGGCGAGGTAGGCAAGGTTCTCGGCCCGGTCAAAACCCAGTTCGGCTACCATCTGATCGAAATCACCAACCGCACGAGCTGAACATTGCGTGAACGTCCGTGACGAAGTCCACGGCGGGGAATCGAAAAGGGACACCTAACCAGGGTGTCCCTTTTCAATGCCCCTTATCCTTTGCGATGGGCACTACTTCCCGCAGCACTTCTTGTGCTTGAGGCCGCTGCCGCAGCCACAGGGGTCGTTTCGGCCGACCTTGTTGACGCTCAGCGGTTTCGGTTTGACCATGGTCCCCTCGGTAAATAACCATCGCCCGTTTTTTTTCATGAACTGACCACGTTCATGATGGCTGCGCAGGCCTTCCTTATCTCTAAAACGGGCGAGAAACTCCACTTCACCCTGCTCATCCTGAGCGCCTCCCTGTGAGGTCCCAAGGATTTCCAGGCCATGCCACTGGGACTTCTCGGCCCATATCCGGGTCCCCTGGTGGTCATAGCCCTCGCGGTGTTCGGGATGGGTGCTGTCGAAGAGAAAATCGATTTCGACCTTGACGTGGGCCGTATAGCGCGCCCGCATCAGTTGCTCCGCTGTCTCGGCCGGTTTCTTGCCGGTAATGATCGGTTCGCAGCAGGCGACGTAGTCGCTGCCGCTGCCGCAGGGGCAGCTGTTCATGGCTCGTTCTCCTTGCCGGTCTGCAGGCCGGCGGCATAAGTCCGCCGAAGTCTATTCATCCTGATGCCGGGTGTCAAGACAGCCTTTGCGTTAAAGAGACTTCTCTTTCACAGTTGACTCGCGGCGGGCTAGAAACCGGATCCGGGTTGTTTCAGGAATGCGATTTCCTCCTTCGTCGACTCTCGCCCCAAAATACGGTTGCGATGCGGGTACCGGCCAAACTGCTCAATGATCTTTTTGTGTTTCAATTCGTAATCGAGGTTGCCCTCAATTCCATTCTTTTGGAATAAACCAACAGCAATCTCGTGGATTTCCAGCGACTCGCTGTGCATGAACGGCATGTAGAGAAAAGTCCGTTGCTGCTGGGTCAGCTCTCTTTCCACACCTGCAGAGATGGCTTCCTGGGCGAGCGCCAGAGACAGGGGATCGAAAGCGAACGACAAAGGGGAGCCGCGGAACATGTTCCTGGAAAACTGGTCGAGGACGATAACCTCCGCCAACCGGCCCTTGGCGTGAACGCGCCAGGCGAAGAGCTCGCAGCGCGCCGCCCGTGCATGGACATCGGCAAAACGCGCTTTCATCAACTTGTCGAGATTCTCGTCTTTCACCCACCATTGTGCTGGTTCAAGTTCTTCGAACCAAAAATTCAGAATGTCCTGGTACATGCTATGCTCCCGGGCTCCGAAGTGAAAAACAAACCGTTGGAACTTGCCGCGAATCCGACACAGGCAACGTGACGTTGACCTGATCAACTGCGCAACGGCCAGATCGTGGCAGGTTCGCTCTGCGCCATGTTGCTTCTCCGACCCTTTTGCGGTACTTATCCACCATAGCAGATAACCGCCGGGCAGACAGCGTCGGGTCTCTGGCATCAACGAGGGCCGCAAAGAGAAAGAAGCGGGATGAAACAGCTCGTCAAATCATTCGGACCATTCTTGCGGCGATATAATAAGCTGCTGAAATATGTGCTCCTGCTGCTGGGTGCCCTGCTTCTGTCCGCGATTGTTCTGGTCTCCTGGATCTACTGGGATCTGCCCGATGTCGCTCCGCTCAAAGACCGTAAAGCCTCCATGTCCATCGAGGTTCCGGATTGGCAGGGCGTGATGCATCCCTTTGTCGTCGGGCCCAAAAATCCACACTGGACTGCTCTTGACTCGATGCCGACCGAGCTGAAATGGGCGGTGATCGTCGCCGAAGACGCCAACTTTTACGAGCACGGCGGCATTGACGTGCCGGCGTTGAAGGAGGCGCTCAAGCATGACCTGAAGCGCAAGCGCCTGGAGCGCGGCGCCTCGACGATTACCCAGCAGCTGGCCAAGAACCTGTTTCTCTCCCGTGATAAATCGGTGCGGCGCAAGTTGCGGGAGATGATCATTGCCCAACGCCTGGAGCGCGAATTGACCAAGGGGCGTATCCTCGAACTCTACCTGAACGTGGTCGAGGTCGGCCCTCTGGTCTATGGCATGGGACACGGGGCCAACCACCACTTCGGCAAGGCGGTATCACTCCTGACGCCTGCTGAGTCCGCCTTTCTCGCCGCCATGCTGCCTGGGCCGCGCGTCGCCTTCAACCCGGAGACCAGGGCAGACAAGGTCCGCCAGCGGGCGGCGCGGCTGATCAAGATCCTCGGGCTGCGGCGCATCCTTGACGAAACCGAGATTGCCGATGCGCTGGTCCAGCTGGGACAGCTCGGCGGGCGGCGAATGACAGGAGAGTAGAGCAGGAGGCAGGAGGACGGCCGCTGCAAGGCTGATTCCGGTTAAGGTCTATTCCGCCACGCAACACGCTCTGCGGCATGTCGTAAAGCGAAAGACTTCACCCGGCTAGGGCAACGCCCAGCCATCATCACCCACGTCGAGCCACAGGTAGTCGGCAATCTCTGTATTGACACTCTGCCGGTCGACACGACCGTTAACTTCGGGGAGCAGCACCCTGTAGCTGATGTCAGCTTCTTCAAGCATCTGCTTGGGGATGCCGAACTTCCAGGCATGGCCGCTGCCGGCCAACACCACAACCCGGTAGTCCGGGTTCTCGCGCAGGAACGCGACGAGGTTGAGCGCCATCATGGTGTCCCAGAGCAACTGGGCTTCACAGAAATAAAGGAAATCGTCACCGTGGCCGCCGTATCCTCCCATCGCCTGGCGGATATAGCTGCTGTAAAGCGGGCTGACCTGGCACTGGACATTGCCGAGCATGTTCCGCTCCTCCACCGAGAGCGAGTTGAAACCGCTGCTGGCGACCTTTCCGGTAATGCTGCGCGGGATGTTGAGTCCGATCATCCTGACATTATTATTGCGGGCGTGAAGGAAGATCTCCCGGTACATCGGCCACATGCTCCAGTTGTCATTGTATACCGGCAGGAAATTCAAGAGGGGCAGGTCACCGGCGACCCAGCGGTCAAGCGTCTCCTGGCTGTCCCTGCGGAACATCTCGAGAGCGATCGCCAATGGCCGTTGTTCGCTGCCGAGGGCCTCGATGACAGCCAGTTGGGCCTGGTGGTGGCCGGCATGGTCATGGAATTCACCGATGAAGGTGACCTGGACGCGACGCAGGTCGTCGAGCAGGTCCTCCGGCGAGATCTCAACCTGTGCGGAGACATCGATGATGTGAGGATGAGACAGGGTCGCTGCAGGCAGGAGCAATACGATCCCGGCGGCAAATGCAAAATGGATTAATGTTCGTTTGAGCTTCATGGTGAAACGTCCTCGTCGAAACGGTGCTTCAGCGGTGAGCGGGCTGGCTCCCAGGTCGACCTGACGAAGTTCTGGCCATGGCGAAAGGCAAGATGGCTATAGCGGCCGTAATGGGGAATACGGCGAGCCGTGTCCTTCGCCGCCGCCGCCGATCCGGGCAGGAAATACCCCGCAACGCGATTCTCGTTCGGGCGGGCTATGACCAGGAACAGCACATCCTCCGCGTTTATGTCCAGTGTACCATCGATCATGAACTGATGCGCCGCAACCCGGATGTCGTCCGGCAGGATTGGGCGCAGGTCCGGACTCGCCGGCCAGCCCAGCACGAGCAGATCCCTGTCCGTCGGTCTTAGGGAGAGGTAGTCCGCTTCTTTCATCACCGGCGCCAGATGCCATTGTAAGCCCCTCAGCAGGTCCCGTGACGCATCGAACAACGCTTCGGACCCGGAGGCAATGACGACCAGCGGTTGCCGCGAGGCGCGCAGATCATTGACGGTGGCCGGCAGCTCTTCCGGGTAGAGTTTGCGGAACACGACGCTCTGCGGATCGACGGCAAGGCTGACCGGACGATCGGGAACGGTGAAGCTGAAGCGGCTTTGACGGTCAGCCAGCTTGACGGTCCGGTCGTATCCCTGCGGGGAGGTCTCCAGGCGCAACGGTACGTCGAGAGTGTAAAATGGTGTCCCCTGCAGGATGGTGCCGGTAATCTGCCAGCCGTCGGTGCCTTGTTTGGCGCGCACGTCCGTCAATTGCAGCTGCGGGGCACCCGTACGGTCGATCCACTGGTGAAAGAAGTGGTCAAGTTGCCGGCCGGACGCTGCCTCGAAGTGCCTCTGCAGATCATCCCAGCCGTAACGCTTGCCTAGCCCGTGCCGGGCTGCAGCCTGCAGCCCGGACCAGAAGGCCTCGTCGCCGACCAGGTCGCGGAGCATGTGATAGACCATGGCCGCCTTCCCGTAGCCGATCGCTTGATCGCGCTTGCTCGTACGGCTGCGAAAAGCGCTCAAAGGCAGATCATCTCCGGTATCGACCAGGGACGCATAGTCGCGCAGAATCTTTCTGCGGTACTCGAGGGCCTCGGCTGGCGCATTCCGTTCTTTCAGGTAATAGTCGGCAACATAGGTGGCCAATCCTTCGCTCCAATTGCCGGAGTGCTCATCAATCGCCACCGCGTTTCCCCACCAGGCGTGGGCGATTTCATGCGGCAGACTGGTCGTGCGGATAAAGGGGAGTTTGACCACGCTGCTGCCGAGCAGGGTCCATCCGGGAAAGCCGTACCCCGTCGGGAAGAAATTTTCCACCACGGCAAACTTGGCGTAAGGGTAGGGGCCGAACAGCTGCTGATAAAGCTGCAGGTATTCCCGGCACGATTCCAGGTAACCGTGGGCAAGGCCGCTGTTTTCCGGACTGGTGAAAATCAGCAGTTGTATATCACCAAGGTCATCGCGATGCAGCTGATAGCGACCGGCGGCCAGCGTCAGAGAGGGTTGGGGGAGTGCCGTCTGCCAGGTTGTCAGGGTCTCGTCCCCGTTCGATCGGTACGCGACGAGGCGGCCGCTGGTGACCGCGGACCATCCCGGTGGCCCGGTGATCGTCACGCGAAAACGGCTGGTCACATCGACCGGCAGCGGATGCCAGCCCGAAGAAGCCGAGAGGAAGGCCCCTTGAGGCATGATGGTCGCCGTGACGCCGAATGAGGGATTCTCGATACCGACCGTATCCTGCGGTACGGTGTCGTCAAAGCGGACACGGTAAACCATCTCCAGGGTATTCAGGCCGTCAACCGATGGAATCTGCAGCCGACCAGCATCGAACTTGAAGTACATCGGCTTGCCATCGGACGTCACGGAATCGATTTCGCTCTGAGCCGCCAGGCGATAGGCTGACGGCCAGTCTGTGTCCTTGGTCGCAAGGGTCAGGACGGCCCTCGCCTCCAGGCGATGCTCGGACGGGACGAGCCGGATGTGCAGGTCCAGATCGATCAGACCGTGTTCTTTCGCAGCCACCGGGGCCGTGTTGAGCAACCACGCGATGGTCATGAGGAGCAGCGGCATTCGCAGCATTGCAATGATTCATCCTTTCCGTAAAGAGCCTTGGAGAGGCTGTTGTTCCGATCCCCCTGCTGATACAATAACATCATTTTCGGAAATCGGCGGGCATGAGGGCGCCGACGGCATGACCGCAGTCTTTGCCGGCCACCAGGGATATATCCATAGCCACAGAAAGCGAGATGACGCGTGAAAATCATTGATCTGCGAAGCGACACCGTGACCCGGCCATCGGCAGCCATGCGAAGAGCCATGGCTGCGGCTGAGGTCGGCGATGATGTTTACGGGGAAGATCCATCAGTCAATCGTCTGCAGAAATTCGCGGCCGAGTTGACCGGCAAGGAGGCCGGCCTGTTCGTGCCGAGCGGCACCATGAGCAACCTGGTCGCCCTGCTTGCCCATTGCCGTCGCGGCGACGAGTACATTGTCGGTCAGCAGGCGCATACCTATAAGTACGAAGGGGGCGGCGCCGCCGTGCTCGGCAGCATCCAGCCGCAACCTCTCGACTTTGAGGCGGACGGCACCCTCGGTCTGGGACAGGTGGAGGCGGCCATCAAGCCGCTCGATGCGCATTTTGCCAACACCCGCCTGCTGTGCCTGGAGAACACCCAGGCCGGCAAGGTGCTGCCGCTTGACTACCAGGCCGCTGCGGCCCGCCTGTGCCGGGAGCACGGTCTGGCCCTGCACCTCGATGGTGCCCGGGTCTGCAATGCAGCCGTAGCGCAAGGGGTTTCCCTGGAAGAAATCTGCCGCCACTACGATTCGGTGTCGATCTGCCTGTCAAAAGGTCTTGGCGCGCCGGTCGGCTCTGTCCTGGTCGGTACGCGAGAGTTGATCGATGCGGCGCATCGCTGGCGCAAGATGTGCGGTGGCGGCATGCGCCAGGCAGGAATGATGGC
>JBFIMV010000106.1:0-7316 GCA_041611575.1 Desulfuromonadales bacterium
GATCGCTCCGGCCCAGTAGGTGGTCTGTAAAAGGAGCGGTGACGCGTTGACCAGCGTGCCGAAGCCGCCGACGCCCAGGGCGATCAACATGGCGTCGCCGAGAAAGCAGAGGGTGCAGACGACGAAGACATGCTCGCAACGCAGCCCCTGACGAAGCACGTAGGCATTCTGGCTGCCTATGGCGATGATCAGGCTGGCGCCGAGAAGGAAGCCCTGAGCCAGGGGAGTGAAGGTGGTTGCAAAGTCCATGTGAAACCCCGGAAATGGATATGCGGCACACTACAGGCGTAATTGAAGTTTTCCGGGAGACTAACACTTTGTCGCTGAAAAACAATGAAAAACGCCTCCTGACCCAAGGGGGTCGGAGGCGTTCCGGTTGCATTTCTCAAGCCGCTTTGCGCAGTTCGTCGTCTGTCCATTTCTCGACTGAAGGGCAGACGGATTTGCCCGTTTTTTCGATGCGCAGGGCCCCTTTCGGGCAAACGTTCACGCATACGGAACACTGCAGACAGTCGCGTGTGTTCATCGTCCCCTGGGCCCTGTAGTCGGTGATGCCGTGTCCCATGGGGCAGGCTTTTTCGCAGAGTCCGCAGTTGCGGCAGCCTTGTGCGATCGTCAACTGGCGCTTGTGGCCGCCGGTGGCGTTGGCCACCGTGCCGACCGGGCAGATGGCGCACCAGGTACGCGGCCGGTAAAGCATGCCGAGGAACAGGGCGGCCGCGGTCGTGATCAGGCACATCTGCCAGAAAACCAGCCCCCAGTGGGTCAGGCTGCCGGGGTTCTGCGCCAGTCGATAGACCATGAAGCTCATCAGTCCCGCCATGATCAGCCAGCGCAGCGGCATGGCGATGAGCATTTCGGGGATATACCGACGCGGGCCGAACTTGGCAAAGAAGGTGTCGAAAAAGCTGCCGCGCGGGCAGAGGTTGCCGCACACGTAGCGGCCGCGCAGCCAGCCGCCGCCCATGCCGGTGAGCATGGCAAGGGGGACGATGAAGCCGAGCAGCGGGAATTTCCAGCCAAGTGCCAGCACGGTCAGCATCACTCCGGCCAGCAGCCAGCGGTGCGTGGCCGGCGCGGGGAGCGAGGTGTTGTGAAGACGATCGATGCCAAGCATTATTTATCCTCCGTTCAGTCAACAAAATATATATATTAATATACATATGTAAGTCAAGCAGCTTTTCTGTCGTTTAGAGAAGTGCCGGGTTGGTTTCTTGAAAATTGGTGGGCTCAGCTCATGGGACGTGATGGAAAATTGGTGTTTGCATGAGGATTGTCGCTCGGGGCCGCTTCGGGTGCAGTGGTGGCGGTGAAATCATTAGGGGCGAAGGGGGGTGCATGACGCCGGGCCAGCGGAGTATGGCAGGGTGAAGATGACGGTCGTGCCTTGCCCCTTACGGCTTTCAACCCGGATACTGCCACCGTGGGCCTCGATGACCTGCTTGACGATGCTCATGCCCATGCCCAGGCCCTTGACCGCCGTGTTCGATGCGTCGGCACGATAGAACTTGTCGAAAACCCGCTCTAGCTGTTGAGCGTTCATGCCGATCCCCTGGTCCTCGATCCTGATCTCCCATCCCGCGTCTTTTTCCCTGGCTTTTATGACGACTGTCTTGCCGGGCGGAGAATACTTGACCGCATTGCTCAGCAGGTTTTCAAGTACCTGGTTGATGCGCAGCCGGTCGACGAAGATGACCGGCTTTAAGGGTTCGCCCGGCAGGTCGAGCTGAAAGGTTTGCCCGGTATCAAGCATCGTGTAGGCATTCATCTTTTTGCTCAACACCTCCACGATATCCGTTTCAGCCAGAACCAGCGGGATGGGGTTGCCGCTCTCGATGCGGCTGATATCGAGAAGGTCCTCGATGATGCGACTGAGGGCTTCCCCGCTGTCGTAAACTTCGTTGATGAAGTCCTGTTTCTGCTCATCCGTGAAATGGCCGAACTCCCCTGGTTTGCGCAGCAATTCGGTGTATCCCATCATGGTGGTCAGGGGGGTTCGCAGCTCGTGGGCGGCGGTCGAGATAAAGTCGGTTTTCATGCGGTCCATTTCGATCAGGGTCCGTTCAGCCTGCTTGTGGAGGGTGATGTCCTGGAAGCTTTCAACCATGCCTAACAACCGGCCGCTGACATCCCGAAAGGGTCTTGCCAGGAGGATAAAGTCCCTGGCCTCTCCACGAATCTCTTTGGAGACTTCCTGAACAACTTCTTCGTGCCCCTCGACAATCAGTTTCAGTGGGCATTGATCCGTATGGCAATGAGCCCCCGGCCGGGATTCGTAGCATTTGACCGGCCCGTCTTCATCGCCGGTTTTGGGCCACAGTGCATAGTAAGCCCTGTTGGCCTGGAGCAGGTCAAAATTAGCGCCCGTAATGTTGATCGGGTTGGAGTTGTCGAGGATGTTCTCGAGGGTGTTCCGGGAAGTCTCTAGCTCCACAGTCCGCGTTGCTATCATCTCTTCGAGGTTGTCCCGGTAACGCTCGAGTTCCGTATGCACTTTTTGAAACCGGTGAAACGAGATGCAAAGAGCGAAGATCACTACGAAGGCCGTCGTATTGATGGCACCGCTGAAGGGCGAAATCATTTGCCAGGTGCTGTGCATGTCGCTCAGCAGAAGGATCTGCTTGATCAGGTGCCCGAAAGCCCGGGAGACCGCAAAAAACAGGATGGCGAGGGTGAAGAGGAAGAGGTAGTTGCGGAAAACATCGTCCGGACGGTTTTTTGTGAGCTGGAAGGAGTATATTGCACACCAGCAGGAAAGCAGCAGAATCAGAACCGAGCCGACCATGTCAACGATGACAACCGGTCCCCATGGAATATTCATGACTGCAGCCTCCACTTTCTCAGGGCAAGCAACAGGAAAGCGAACGCCGGGACCAGGATCAAATGATCGAGCCTTGTCAGGTAGTAGATTGCATCGAACAGGGTGCCGACATGGAAATACAGGGTGTTGGCGTGATCCCTGATTATCTTCTCCCTGGCCACGAATTCATCCATCCAGTGGCCGGAAAAGGTGATGACGTTCCAGACGATGAGCAGCCAGACGAACCCTTTGAATTCAGCCCAACCCTTGCCCTTGAGGCGCATGGTGCGAAGACGGAACAGCACGTAACCCATGCCGAGGATAAAGAGAAAATGGCCGATCTGGTGAGATACGAGCCCCTCTGCCCCGCCATGCGTCTGCACAGCCCAGGTCGGGTTGGCCGATAAGAGTAGAAAAACCAGGGTGGCAAGCTTTGCGTTACGAGATTTCATGGCCGTGCATGTCGTCGGGTTATTCGAGCGTTTGTTTCTTCTGGAGTTCCTGTCCTTCTTAAATCTATAGCAGTGCATTGCTGAGGTCAAAAGGAAGAGTGCTCCCTGGTGAAGAAACCTTGCCTGTCTTACCGGAGGGCTGTGCTTGCTCAAATCTGCCACCCGGGTTAATATGTAACCGTCAAGGTCAAGTATCGTGCAGTTCCACTTTTGTCAACCCTTCCATGCTGTGCCCTCCCTGGCCTGAGTTAATTCTTCAATCTCAAGAGAAAAGGAGAACTCCCATGGGACGCAAGTATATCGATTGTCGCGACTATCCGGGTGATGTCAAATGTTCTGTCGCCCTGTCCGCTGATTCCGCTGATGAACTCCTCGAGGCCGTCGTGCAACATGGCACGAAAGTCCATGGATACGAAGACACCAAAGAGTTCAGAGAGATGATTCGCGGCGGTATGAAAGACGGCTCACCGCCAGCCTGATGGCAATGGCCGCCCGGCGAGGTCGCCGGGTGGCCATGTTTTCTCTTCTGGATGATCTCTTGATGGCAGTCTTTGTGCCGAGAGGGTCTTTTCTTTATAACCCGAATGGAGTATCATATCCGTTGGTTATTGTTGTTGCTTTCTGTGAAACGGGGGATTTCAGATGACCATCAAGGTTGTAGACATCATCGTCGAGAGTAAAGGCATGATCCTTCTGACCAAAAGAGGGGACTACTGGATCCTCCCCGGAGGCGAGATACAGCCGGGTGAAGATGAGATGCAGTGCCTTGAAGAAGTTGTCTCCCGGGAGATGAAGGACCAGGTTTCGTCAATTTTCAGAAAACTTGAAAAAACCATCGTTGGCCCTTCCCCTGTCCGGGGCGGCAATGTCGAGGTTTCCATCTATGTCGGCGACATCGGCAGCAAGAAGATGTCGGATGTCAAGGATTGCAACGCTCACTGGTTCAGCCGGGAGAGTCTTCGCGCTATAAGGCTCTCCAACATCACCAAGGCCGTTTTGGAGTACTACTATTCTGAGCAGACTGAAGAGCAATTATCCAACTGACAACATGGGAGCAGCCTGCTTGGCCCCCATGTAGAATCAAGTCGCTCGCGGTCCCCCCAGCTAAGCATCAAGATAGCAACAGAGCCCCCATGCCCCCAGGCCTCTGCTCCGGGCGAGCGATAAGGAATAATGTTCGCTGCTGACGATGTAGCAGGGGTGATCACAGGGGCCGCAGCATCTTCCGTAAGACTTGTAGACTTTTCCACAGGCGGGATTGGATTCCGGGTTGTAACAGCAAACGGGAGACCGGGAATGCGGCCCCGTATGATTGGCAGCCATAGCACCCTCCATCGATGTCAATTCATCCAGAGACAACTTGTTCCCTGGACCGGTCAGCTCCTTAGGAAAAGTGTTATTCTCTATAACTCAAGTTTCAGGTTTGACGCGGATGCGGGTCTGTTCGTCAAGAACTTATGGTTACATTATATCCTGACCACAAAGTGGTGCAAGCCGGATGCCCGGGACAGGTTCTGCGTTGATTGCCTCGCTGTTGTTCTGCACTGTCGCAAGAGCCGCTCACTTCTTTGGCCTTTTCCTCATGAGCTAAACTATGGGGACGATAATCGTCTTGCGGAGAGATTCTCCTCTGCTATATTTTCAAGTATTCAGAATCGCAGTGTTAGAGAGATTTCCCAGCTGCCAGGAGGCGCTATGCAAAGCAAATTCATCGTCTTGTCTACATTGTTGGTCATGCTGCTGACTGTCGTTGCCTCACCTGCTCTTGCGGCCAAAACAGACAACAAGGAATATATCAAGGATTATATAACTCCTGAAAGTTACCTGGAAAATATGTCTTACAAGCTCGTGCGTGGCGTCACGAATATCGTCACGTCACCTGCCGAGCTCCCCAAGCAGATCATCATTACCACGGAGAGTCGCGGCGCCCTCGGGGCCCTTCTCGGGCTTTTCAAGGGGGTCGGCATGACCGCCATGCGCGCCGGCACCGGTGTCCTGGAAACGGTTACTTTCTTCGTGCCGAACAGCACGGGCGGGGATTTCAAGCCGATCCTCAAGCCTGAATATGTGTGGGACCCCTCAGAGCCTACAAGCTTGTAGCTTCCTGCCAATTCTAAGGGGGCTGACCTTGCGGTCAGCCCCCTTCTTGTTTCACGGTCTGTCTCCCTTGTCGCAAAAAGCCGCGAACGTTTTCGCCGGGATCAGGCGAGGTCGAACCGGTCGAGGTTCATGACCTTGTTCCATGCTGCGACAAAGTCACGCAGGAACTGCTTCTGGGAGTCCTTGCAGCCGTAGACTTCCGCGAGGGCGCGGAGCTGTGAGTTGGCACCGAAGATGAGGTCGATGCGGGTGCCGGTCCACTTGAGCTTGCCGCTCTTGCGATCGTGGCCCTCGAACACGTCCCCATCTTTCGAAGACGCCTTCCACGTGGTGTCCATGTCGAGCAGGTTGACGAAGAAGTCATTGGTGAGCGACTCCGGCCGCTTGGTGAAGACGCCGTGCTTGGACTGCCCGACGTTGGCATTCAGGACGCGCAGACCGCCGACCAGGACCGTCATCTCGGGGGCGGTCAGCGTCAACAGCTGCGCCCGGTCAAGCAGCAGCTCCTCTGCCGTGACACTGAACTTCTTCTTGAGGTAGTTGCGGAAGCCGTCTGCCACCGGCTCGAGCGGGGCGAAGGACTTCTCGTCGGTCTGCTGCTGGGAGGCATCGGTGCGTCCGGGTGTGAAGGGCACGGTCACGGCGTGGCCGGCGTTCTTCGCCGCCTGCTCGATGGCCGCGCAGCCGCCCAGGACAATCAGGTCGGCGAGGGACACCTGCTTGCCGCCGGTCTGGGCCCCGTTGAACTCCTTCTGGATTTTCTCGAGGGCCTGCAGCACCTTCTTCAGCTGGGCCGGCTGGTTGACCGGCCAGTCCTTCTGCGGGGCGAGGCGGATGCGCGCGCCGTTGGCCCCGCCGCGCTTGTCCGAGCCGCGGAAGGTCGAGGCCGACGCCCAGGCAGTCGAGACCAGCTGGGAGACGGACAGGCCTGAAGCGAGGATCTTGCCCTTGAGGGCGGCGATGTCCTGTTTGCCGATCAGTTTGTGCGTGACCGCGGGGACGGGGTCCTGCCAGATGAGCTCTTCTTTCGGCACTTCCGCTCCGAGATAACGCGCGCGCGGGCCCATGTCGCGATGGGTCAGCTTGAACCAGGCGCGGGCGAAGGCGTCGGCGAACTTCTCGGGGTTGGCCAGGTAATCACGCGCGATCGGCCCGTAGATCGGGTCGAAGCGCAGCGAGAGGTCGGCGGTGGTCATCATCGGCCGATGCTTCTTCTTCGGGTCGTGGGCGTCGACCACCATGTCCTCCGGAGCCACATCCTTGGCCAGCCACTGGTGCGCGCCAGCCGGGCTCTTGACCAGCTCCCACTCGTATTTGAACAACACCTTCAGGTAGCCCATGTCCCACTTGATCGGGTTCGGCTTCCAGGCGCCCTCGATGCCGCTGCTGATGGTGTCGCCGCCCTTGCCGCTGCCGAAGCTGCTCTTCCAGCCCAGCCCCTGCTGTTCAATCGGCGCGGCTTCCGGGTCCGGGCCGACATGGGCGGCATCGCCGGCGCCGTGGCATTTGCCGAAGGTGTGCCCGCCCGCGACCAGGGCGACGGTCTCTTCGTCGTTCATCGCCATGCGACCGAAGGTTTCGCGCACGTCGCGGCCCGAAGCGACCGGGTCCGGCTCGCCGTTCGGCCCTTCCGGGTTGACGTAGATCAGGCCCATCTGCACGGCGGCGAGGGGGTTGTCGAGCTGGCGGTCGCCGCTGTAGCGGTCGTCGCCCAGCCACTCGTCCTCGGAGCCCCAGTAGATATCCTCCTCCGGCTCCCAGATGTCTTCGCGCCCGCCGGCGAAACCGAAGGTCTCGAGCCCCATCGACTCCAGAGCACAGTTGCCGGTCAAGATCATCAGATCGGCCCACGAGATCTTGCGGCCGTACTTCTGCTTGATGGGCCAGAGCAGTCGGCGCGCCTTGTCGAGATTCGCGTTGTCGGGCCAGCTGTTCAGCGGCGCGAAGCGCTGGGCGCCCGAGCC
>JBFIMV010000107.1:0-7287 GCA_041611575.1 Desulfuromonadales bacterium
CGTTTACTTCGAGTAGAGTTCGACGATCAGGTGTTCCTGGAACGTCGGGGTGGTCATCTCGGCGCGTACCGGCAGTGTTTTCACCGTCCCCTTAAAGGACTCACGAGCAACCTCTACCCAGGACGGCACACCGCGACGCATGACACCGTCAAGAGCTTCATTGATACGGGCGATTTTCCGACTCTTCTCACGCAGCTCCACGATATCGCCGGGGCGCACCAGGTAAGACGGAATGTTCACTTTCCGGCCATTGACCAGGAGGTGGTTGTGACGCACGAGTTGACGTGCCTCGTTGCGCGACGTAGCGAAGCCCATGCGGTAGACCATGCTGTCGAGGCGCCTCTCCAGCAGAACCAAAAGGTTCTCGCCGGTCACACCTTTCATGCGGTCCGCTTCTTTGAAATAATCGCGGAACTGCTTCTCGAGCAGTCCGTAAGTCCGCTTGACTCTTTGCTTCTCACGCAGCTGGGTGCCGTAGTCGGAAACCTTGATGCGGCCCTGGCCATGCTGGCCGGGTGCGTAATTACGACGTTCCAGGGCACACTTGTCGGTGTAACAACGGTCGCCCTTGAGAAATAACTTCATATTTTCCCGCCGACACATGCGGCAGACGGGTCCAGTGTGTCTCGCCAAAGCTCGTCCTCCTTCTGGCTGTTAAACTCTTCTACGCTTGGGGGGACGGCATCCGTTGTGCGGAATCGGAGTCACGTCCTTGATCATGGTGATGGTCAGACCGACGGCTTGAAGGGCCCGCAGAGCGGACTCGCGACCGGAACCAGGGCCCTTGACCCAGACTTCGACACTGCGCAGGCCGTGTTCCTGTGCCTTCTTGGCAGCATCCTCAGCGGCCATCTGGGCGGCAAAGGGAGTGCTCTTACGGCTCCCCTTGAACCCTTTGGCCCCACAAGTGCACCAGGAAATCACATTACCGGTAATGTCGGTGATTGTGACGATCGTGTTGTTGAACGTCGCCTGAATATGGGCAATCCCATTGGGGACATTCTTCTTTTCTACCTTCTTGCGTACACGCTTGCCAGGCTTGGCCATGGTTCCTCCCGTTACTTCTTCTTACCGGCGACGGTCTTGCGCGGGCCCTTCCGGGTCCGGGCATTGGTCTTGGTCTTTTGTCCGCGCACCGGCAATCCCCGACGATGCCGCAGACCACGATAACAGCCGAGGTCCATGAGTCGCTTGATATTCATCGTCACATCGCGACGAAGATCACCCTCGACTTTGAATTCGCTGTCAATAATCTTGCGGATTTTTGCAACTTCTTCCTCGGTCAGGTTGTCTGACCGAGTATCGAAATCGACTCCGGCTTTCGTCAAGATTTCCTGGGACGCAGAGCGCCCGACACCGTAAATGTAGGTCAGGGCTACCTCGATCCGCTTGTTTCTTGGTAAATCGATACCAGCAATACGAGCCAATGTCCGATCCTCCTAATACTTAACCTTGTCTCTGTTTATGCTTGGGATTTTCACAGATGACTCTGAGAACACCCTTGCGCTTGATCACTTTGCACTTGTCACACATGGTTTTTACTGATGTACGGACTTTCATGATTCTTCCCTCTGAGCCGTCGGGTCGCCCCGACTGTTACCTTGCCTGTTTATGCCCGAGTGAGTATCTCCGGGCCGTTCTCAGTGATCGCAACCGTATGTTCGAAATGGGCCGATCGCAGACCGTCCTGCGTCACCGCGGTCCAGCCATCATCCATGATTCTTACCCCGGGGGCCCCGGCGTTGATCATCGGTTCAAGCGCCAAGGTCATCCCGGGCTTGAGTCGCGGCCCCTGCCCTGGCTGACCGTAATTCGGAATCTGCGGCGCTTCATGAAGCTTTCGGCCGATTCCATGACCGACAAATTCTCTTACGACGCTGAAGCCCTGCGGTTCGACCCAGGCCTGCACGGCGTGGGAAATGTCCGACAAGCGGCCACCGGGCACTGCTTTTTCGATCGAACGGACCAGCGATTCCCTTGTCACATCAACCAGCCGCTGCGTTTCGGCGTCAAGCTGTCCAACGGCAAAGGTCATGGCGGAATCACCATAAAACCCTCGGTACAGCACACCGAAATCGATACTGATAATGTCGCCATCCCGCAACGGCGTGTTGTTGGGAAAGCCGTGAACAACCCGGTCGTTCGGTGAGGCGCAGATTGCGTACGGGAAGCCGCCGTAGCCCTTGAACGCTGGCGTAGCACCCTGCCGTTCACATTCCTTCTCAGCCAGATGATCCAGTTCTGCAGTCGTTACGCCGGGTGCTATCCGACTCTCGAGCAAGGCAAGAACTTCAGCAACAATCCGCCCTGCAGCGCGCATCTTTGCGAGTTCTGCCTGGCTCTTCAAGACGATCACGCTAACCGGCCTGCAGCAGCGACAACAATTGCGCCTGAACCTTTGGAATCGGCTGCATACCATCAAGTTCCAGCAAGCGACCCGCAGCCCTGTAATATTTGATCAGGGGGGCGGTCTGGTCGTCATAAACCTCAAGACGCTTGCGAATCGTCTCTTCCCGGTCATCTTCTCGCTGATAAAGCGATGCGCCACATGCGTCGCAGATACCGGCTTTAACGGGAGGATCAAACGCGACATGATAACCGCGCCCGCAGTCTTTGCAGGTTCTGCGGCCCGTCAGACGCTCAACCAGCGCTTCCGTATCGACCTGCAGCGAGACAACCCGGTCGAGTTCTTTATTCATTTTTTGCAGGCTGAGCTGCAGCGCATCCGCCTGGGCAACCGTCCTCGGGAACCCGTCAAGGATAAAACCATTGACACAGTCAGGCTCCTGCAGGCGATCACGGACAATACCGACAACGACCTCGTCCGGGACAAGTCCACCGGCGTCCATGTACTCTTTGGCCTTGAGACCCATGGGGGTGCCGTCTTTAACCGCCGCCCGCAAAATGTCTCCGGTGGAGATCTGGGGTATTGAAAACTTGTCCGTCAACATCTTGGCCTGGGTCCCTTTTCCGGCCCCGGGCGGCCCTAGCAGAATCAGCTTCATCCCTTAATCCCTAATCAGCCGCGACGGCCCTTGATGCTCACGCCCTTCATGAAACCTTCATAGGAGCGAGAGATCAAATGCGCCTCAATCTGCGAGGCCGTGTCCAAACCGACGCCGACGACAATCAACAGCGAAGTTCCACCGAAGAAGAACGGGATATTGAATTGTCCGATCAGAATCGTCGGCAGCACGCAGACAGCCGAGATGTAAATCGCACCGGCAAAAGTCAGGCGACCCAGAACCGTATCAAGGTACTCGGAAGTGGCCTTCCCGGGCCGCACACCCGGAACGTAACCACCCTGGCGCTTGATATTGTCCGCAACGTCTACCGGGTTGAAAGTCACAGCCGTGTAGAAGTAGCAGAAGAAGACGATGAAAGCTACATAAAAAACATTATAGAGCCAATGATCAGGCATCATCATGCCGGCAAATGTCTGCACCCAGGGGATATCGACAAAGTTGGCGACCGTGCTGGGGAACATGATGATCGAACTGGCGAAAATCGGCGGGATGACCCCGCTCATATTGATCTTGAGCGGCAGGTGGCTGCTCTGACCACCCAGGTTGCGTGCTCCGACAACCCGTTTGGCGTAATGAATCGGGACACGACGCTGGCCGCGCTCCATGAATATGATTGCCCAGATGACCGCGACCATGACAACCAGGATGAGCAAAACAACTGTCAGTGTGATCGCGCCGGTCTTCATCAGTCGCAGGCTGTTGACCAGCGCGGAAGGCATGAGCGCCACGATGCCGGCGAAGATAATCAGCGAGATACCATTGCCGATGCCGCGTTCGGTGATCTGCTCACCAAGCCACATGATGAAGGCCGTTCCGGCCGTCAGGGTAATGACCGTCAGGACAATAAAACCGACCCCCTGGGTCGCAACCACAGGTTCGCCGGCGGGACCGCGCATGGTTTGGAGACCGATCGCAATACCGGTCCCCTGGACGACTGACAGAGCAACCGTGCCGTAACGGGTCCACTTGGTCATCTTTTTGCGGCCCTGCTCACCTTCTTTGGCCATGCGCTCAACCGGCTCGAAGACGACGGTCAGCAGCTGCATGATAATCGAGGCGCTGATATAGGGCATGATCCCCAGGGCAAAGACCGTCATGCGCTCCAGGGCGCCTCCGGTAAAAGCACTGACCAGGCCAAGCAGAGAGCCCTGGGTCCCCTCGAAGAAAGAGGCCAGAACAACACGATCAACACCCGGCAGGGGGACGTGACAGCCAACCCGGTAAACAGCCAGCATCATGAGTGTAAACAGGATGCGCCGGCGCAGTTCAGGAATGCTGAATATGTTCTGAATGCTCGCGAGCACTTAGAGTACCTCGACCTGACCGCCGGCTGCCTCGATCTTGGCCTTGGCAGCGTTGCTGAACTTATGAGCCTTGACAGTCAGCGCCTTGGTCAGGTCACCGTCTCCGAGGATCTTGACGCCGTCCTTGATCTGCGCGATCAGGCCAGCCTTGCCAAGCGTTTCGAGATCAACAACACTGCCGGCATCGAACAGTTCGAGATCACGCAGATTGACAAGAACGTATTCCTTGCGGGTCAGCGGCGTGAAGCCGCGTTTCGGCAGGCGCCTCTGCAGAGGCATCTGACCGCCCTCGAAACCGGCCTTGACGCCGCCGCCGGAACGGGCATTCTGGCCTTTATGGCCCTTGCCGGCGGTCTTGCCGGTGCCGGAGCCATGGCCGCGGCCAATACGCTTCTTGCTATGTGTCGAGCCGTAGGACGGCTTGAGGTTACTCAGATCCATGGTTGTTATCCTTACCTGTTATTCCTCAACGGAAACCATGTGGCAGACCTTGCCGATCATGCCGCGAATTTCAGGCGTGTCCTGCAATACGACCGTCTGGTTCAGACGGCGCAGGCCGAGGCCGATGAGCACTTTGGTGAAATACTTGTCGCGGCCAATGCCACTACGCTTAAGTGTTACCTTGATTTCTGCAGCCATTGCACACTCCCGTCTCAGGCTTTTTCTTCAGAGGAGTTATCCCCAAGACCACGGCGAGCGAGAATCTCCTCCGGGCTGCACAATTGTTCCAAAGCCCTGAGGGTCGCCTTGACAACATTGTGCGGGTTGTTTGAACCAAGGCACTTGGAGAGGATATCGCTGATTCCCGCAACTTCCAGGATGGCACGGGCTGCGCCACCGGCGATGACGCCAGTCCCTTGGGAGGCCGGCTTCAGCAGAACCTTGCCGGCGCCAAACTTACCAATCACATCATAGGGGATGGTCGTTCCCTGAATCGGCACAGTAATCATGCTCTTCTTGGCTTTTTCAACCCCTTTGCGGATCGCTTCAGGCACTTCCCTGGCCTTGCCAAGCCCGAAGCCGACCTTGCCGCTGCCGTCGCCGACGACAACCAGGGCGGAGAAGCTGAACCGCCGACCGCCCTTGACGACTTTGGCGGTACGATTGATGTGAATCACGCGATCGACTAAATTGGATTCGGTTTTTTCAACGCGCTGCAACGCTCTTCTCCTTTGCTGCTCAGAAAGTCAGACCAGCTTCGCGAGCCGCATCGGCCAGGGCCTTGACACGGCCATGGTACAGAAAGCCGTTGCGGTCGAAAACCACTTGTTTGATATCTTGTGCCAGGGCTTTCTCGGCAAGCATTTTGCCGACTGCCTTGGCCGCCTCAACATTGCCACTGTTCTTGATGCTGTCGACCCCTTTGCTCACAGTCGATGCCGCGACCAAGGTCTTGCCAGTGGTATCCTCAATGATCTGTGCGTAGATGTGCCGGGCACTCCGGAACACACACAAACGTGGGCGATCCACGCTACCAGTGATTTTTTTGTGGACCCTTGTCTGGCGCTTCTGGCGGGCTTCCCGCCGATTCTTAGAGACGTTCACGTTCTCACCTCGTTCTATTCAGCTTACTTCTTGCCAGTCTTGCCAGCTTTGCGCAGGATACGCTCCTCGGCATACTTGATCCCCTTACCCTTGTAAGGTTCCGGTTTACGGAAGGAACGGATATTGGCCGCCGTGGCGCCAAGCAGTTCCTTATCGATACCGGTCAGGGTGATACGGTTGGCCTTGGTGTCGACCGCTGCCGTAATCCCTGCGGGGAGCGGATATTCAATCGGGTGTGAATAACCCAGCGCCAGGTTCAGATTCGTGCCTTTCAGCTCGGCCCGGTAACCAACGCCATTAATCTCGAGGACCCGGGTAAAACCATTGGTGACGCCATCCACCATGTTGGCAATCAGGGTTCGTGAGAGACCCTGCAAGGCACTCCCGGATTGGGCTGAGCGGGTAATAACGTGGACCTGGTCAGCTTCCATCTTGACTTCGATCTGGTCGTGAATCGTCCGCTCGAGGCGACCCTTGGGGCCCTCAACCTTGATGGACTGGCCAGCAACGGTGACCTTCACCCCGGATGTTATGTTTATCGGTTTCTTGCCGATGCGCGACATCTTATCGACTCCTTAAAAAACAGCAGGTTACTTGAAATTACCAGACCGTGCAGATGATCTCGCCACCGACCTGTGCCTCGCGTGCAGCGACATCGTCCAGGACGCCTTTGGACGTCGAGAGGATAGCCGCACCCAGGCCGTTCTTGACGCGCGGGATGTCGTTACAACCCACATAGTTCCGACGGCCGGGCTTCGACACACGGTTGATTTCGTGGATCACGCTGTTGTTGTTCTCGTCGTACTTCAGGTAGACCCGCAGGGTTCCCTGCAGATCATCGCTGATCACCTTGAAATTCTTGATATAGCCGAGATTTTTCAAGACTTCGGCAATCGCCACCTTCACGTTGGACGAAGGGATGTCCAGCTTGGCATGTTGTGCCATGCCTGCGTTGCGGATGCGGGTCAGCATGTCCGCGATCGGATCCGTCATACCCATGAGTACAGCTCCTTAAATGTCCCGATTACCAGCTGGATTTTACAACGCCCGGGAGTTTTCCTTCGGACGCCAGCTTGCGCAGACAGATTCTGCACATATCAAATTTACGATAATATGCGCGCGGCCGGCCACAGAGCGGGCAGCGGTTATATTTCCTGACAGCAAATTTTTGCGGCCCTGCGGCCTTGTTGCGCATCGATTTCTTTGCCACGATTTTCCTCCGCTTAAGCTGCTACTGACGGTTTCCGGAAGGGCATCCCCATTCCTGCGAGCAGGGCACGACCCTCTTCATCCGTGCGCGCCGTTGTGACAATCGTCACGTTCATCCCTTTGACCTTGTCAATTTTTTCGATATCGATCTCGGGGAAGATCAGCTGCTCACGAATCCCGAGGGTGTAATTGCCGCGGCCATC
>JBFIMV010000108.1:0-7284 GCA_041611575.1 Desulfuromonadales bacterium
CTGAACGTGCTGGTCGGCAACCAGTGGCTACGCCTGCTGCACCACGGCGTCATGTGGCTGCTGGCCGGCTTCATCATCAACCATATCTACAGCGGCTGGCTGATGGACGTCAAAATGCGCAACGGCACCATGAGCGGCATCTTCAGCGGCTACCGTTACATTGAACCGGAGGACCTCTGATGTCGATCCTGGTCCTCGGGCTGGGAAATGCGATCATGACGGATGACGGGTTCGGGGTGAAAGCGGTGACGGTGCTCTCATCCCGTTACCTTTTTCATGGCCCGGTCAAACTCGTCGATGGCGGCACCCTCGGCCTCGACCTCCTGCCCTTTCTGGAAGAAGTAGAATCACTCATCATCCTGGACGCCATCGACATGCGCGCCGCCCCGGGTGAGATCTTCCGCCTCGAAGGCGAGGAGGTGCCGCGCGCTTTTGCCAGCAAGCTCTCGGTCCACCAGATGGGGTTGCAGGACCTGCTCGCCGTTGCCGAACTGCAGGGGCACGTACCGAAGAACCTGGTCGTCTGGGGAGTCCAGCCGGAGTGCATCGAGATGGGAACCGAGATGACGGCTGCGGTTGAGGCGGCTGTCGAACCGGTCGTTGCCAGGACCCTTGGGGAATTGCAGGGCTTCGGGGTGACCTGGGAGAAGCGAGAGACTGCGCGTGAGGCGCCATGAAGACCCTGCGGGATCTCCTGGCATGGGCGACGCTGTCACTGCTTTTTGCCGTCGCCTGCAGCGACCGGCCGGACTACCCGCGCCGTCCGATACCAAAGGACCTGCTGAGCGATTCAGGGTGGCGAACGGCAGGTCAATCACTGTTTGCTGAAAAATGTTCAGCCTGCCACGGCAAGCAGGGAGAAGGGCATTCTGAACGGGCGGCCTTCTTTGACCCCCCGGCCCCGAATTTCGACGAAGCGATCTATCGTGAAGCTGATCCCGCCTATCTTTACTGGCGAATCGCAAACGGCAAGACGGTCGAACCCTACCTTTCTCTCGGGTCGGTCATGCCGGCCTGGGGTCAGCATCTTTCGGAAGAACAGATATGGCAGCTCGTGGCCTACCTGAAATCCCGTGCGGAATAAGCCTGGAACAGGCATGACCCTGATACTGCGGATATAAAAAAGGGCCGGATTTCTCCGGCCCTTTTTTATATGTCTGCATGTGTGGCGTTATTCGTTCCACCCTTCCGGGTGCACATCGCCGATCTGCTCCCAGTGCTCGGGAGAGCGCCACAGGCTGGAGATGATCAGCTCGCGCATGCGCAGAAACTCCTTGGGCAGCTTGTCATACATCTTGAGGAACAGTTCCTCGTGGGAGAGGACTTCCGCCTGCCAGACGGCGCGGTCGACGGAAGTCATCGTCTTGAACTGCTCACGACTGATGTCGAGGCCGTCCCAGTCCATGTCCTCGTAGCGCGGCATCCAGCCGAGCGGGCTCTCGACGGCGCCGGTCTTTCCCTGAATGCGTTCGATGATCCACCTGAGCACACGCATGTTCTCGCCATAACCCGGCCAGGAGAACTTGCCGTTCTCGTCCTTGAGGAACCAGTTGACGCTGAAGATGCGCGGCGGTTTGGCCACCGAGCGGCCAACCGACAACCAGTGGCCGAAGTAGTCGGCCATGTGATAGCCGCAGAAAGGCAGCATGGCGAAGGGGTCGCGACGCACGTTGCCGGTGGCGCCGACCGCGGCAGCGGTGGTCTCCGAACCGAGGGTGGCGGCGAGGTAGACACCGAAGTTCCAGTTGAACGCCTGGTAGACCAGCGGGATGGTGTCCTTACGGCGGCCGCCGAAGATCATGGCGCTGAGCGGCACCCCTTTGGGGTTCTCCCAGTCGGGGTCGATGGACGGGCACTGGCTGGCCGGCGAGGTGAAGCGCGCGTTGGGGTGGGCCGCCGGACGGCCGCAACCGGGCGTCCAGGCGTTCCCCTGCCAGTCGGTCAGCTTGGCCGGCGGCTCATCGGTCATCCCCTCCCACCAGACGTCGCCATCCTCGGTCAGCGCAACATTGGTGAATATCGTGTTGGCGGCGCAGGACGCCATGGCATTCGGGTTGGTCGCCGCCGACGTTCCCGGAGCGACGCCGAAGTAGCCGTATTCGGGGTTGATCGCGTAAAGGCGTCCGTCGCCCCCCGGCTTGATCCAGGCGATGTCGTCGCCGATGGTCGTTACCTTCCATCCCTTGTCGGTAAAGCCCTGGGGGGGAATCAGCATGGCGAAGTTGGTCTTGCCGCAGGCGCTCGGGAAGGCCGCGCCAACGTAGGATTTCTGCCCGTCCGGCGATTCGACGCCGAGGATCAGCATGTGCTCGGCCAGCCAGCCCTCATCGTAGCCGATCCGGGAGGCGATACGCAGGGCCAGGCACTTCTTGCCAAGCAGGGCGTTGCCACCGTAGCCGCTGCCGAACGACCAGATCGCGCGCTCCTCGGGGAAGTGGACGATGTACTTCTCCTTGTTGCACGGCCAGGGGACGTCCTGCTCGCCCGGCTGAAGGGGAGCGCCGATCGAATGCATGCAGGGGATGAACTCGCCGTTACCGAGGACATTCAGGACCTCACCACCCATGCGGGTCATGATGCGCATATTGACGACTACATAGGGGGAGTCGGAGATCTCGACGCCGATCTTGGCGATCGGCGAGCCGAGCGGACCCATGCTGAAGGGGATGACGTACATGGTGCGCCCCTTCATGCACCCCTTGAACAAGCCGTTCAGCTTCTCCTTCATCTCCTTCGGCGGCATCCAGTTGTTGGTCGGGCCGGCATCGTTCTTGGAGATACTGCAGATGAAGGTGCGGTCTTCGACACGGGCCACGTCGATCGGATCGGACCAGGCCAGGTAACTGTTCGGCCTTTTCTCGTCATTCAGACGGCGAAAGGTGCCCGACTTGACCAGCAGCTGGCACATGTCATCGTACTCCTGCTGGGAGCCGTCGCACCAGTGAATGCGCTCCGGCTGGCACAACGCCGCCATCTTATCAACCCACTTCAGCAGCTTGTCGTTTTTGGGTATTTCAAAACTCATCCCCATCGCCTCCTGATCTTGATTTCGTGTGACGAAGTCCCTGCACCCATGCGTGCCGCCCACCTGCGGCAACCTTCCTGAACAGGTGCTGGGTATGCATCGCCAGATTAAATTGTACTCTTAACGAGTTTAGGTGATTTTTCTTGAAAATAAACAAACTATACATAAACAAGCCGACCATTCCCACAGGAAAAACCGCACCCGGATGAATCGTTTGTGATATTTGACACGACATGAATCCCGTTTCCCGGCCATTTTTTCTTTTTTATCGCGGCTAAATTTGCTATAAACCTGTTTCCTCAATAAACAAGTGCTTGAAAATTTTCCTGCGGCAATCAGCGAAGTCTACAGGGGGTCATACATTATGGGTGATTTGAGCGCTCAGGAGCTCGGGCTGAAAAGCATTGGCAAAATCCGGCATAACCTGAGCTACGCAGAGCTTTACGAACTGGAAACCGGAAACAAGGAGGGCCGGCTCTCCCAGAACGGCACGGTCATGATCGATACCGGCAAGTTTACCGGCCGTTCGCCCAAAGACAAGTACTTCGTCCACCAGAAACCGTCTTTCAAGAACATTGCCTGGGGCAAGATCAACCAGCCCATGGCGCCGGAAGTCTTCGACGAGCTCCATGGCGAAATCATCGAGTACCTCTCCGGCAAGGATCTCTATGTCCTCGACGGCTTCTGCGGCGCCAACATCAAGACCCGCAAGAAGGTGCGCTTCATCACCGAATTCGCCTGGCAGGCCCACTTCGTCAAAAACATGTTCATCCGGCCGAGCGTAGCCGACCTCAAGGATTTCAAGCCCGATTTCACCGTCTACAACGGCAGCGGCCTGGTTAACGCCAACTGGGAGCGCCACGGCCTCAACTCGGAAGTGTTCGTCTCTTTCAATATCGAGAAGAACGTTGCGATCATCGGCGGCACATGGTACGGCGGTGAGATGAAAAAAGGCATCTTCACCATGATGAACTACTGGCTGCCGATGCAGGGGATCCTCTCCATGCACTGCAGCGCCAATGTCGGCGAGAAGGGCGACGTCGCCCTGTTCTTCGGCCTGTCCGGTACCGGCAAGACGACCCTTTCCACCGATGCATCACGCAAGCTGATCGGCGACGACGAACACGGCTGGGACGACGACGGCATCTTCAACTTCGAGGGAGGCTGTTACGCCAAGTGCATCAACCTGAGCGCCGAGAACGAGCCTGAGATTTTTCAGGCGATCCGCCGCGATGCCCTGCTCGAAAACGTGGTGTCCAACGACGACGGCATCATCGACTTTGACAGCCGCGCCAAAACCGAGAACACCCGGGTTTCCTACCCGATCGAGCATATCGACAACCACGAGCCGTCGCTCAAGGGCGGCCACCCGAAGGTCATCATCTTCCTCACCTGTGATGCCTTCGGCGTACTGCCTCCAGTCAGCAAGCTGACCAAGGAGCAGGCGATGTACTATTTTCTCTCCGGCTACACCGCCAAGGTTGCCGGTACCGAACGCGGCGTCACCGAGCCGCAGGCAACCTTCTCGGCCTGCTTCGGCGAAGCGTTCCTCCCCCTGCACCCGACCACCTATGCCAAACTGCTCGGCGAAAAGATCGCAAAACATGATGTCAAGGCCTACCTGGTCAACACCGGCTGGGCCGGTGGCGGCTACGGCGTCGGCCAACGCATGAGCATCAAGGCGACCCGCGCCTGCATCAACGCCATTCTCGACGGCAGCATCGAGAAGGCGGAATTCGACCAGACCCGCTGGTTCCGCCTCAACATCCCCAAGTCCCTGCCCGGAGTCGACGGCAAGATTCTCAACCCGCGCAATGCCTGGGACGATGCGGCAGCCTTCGATCGCACCGCCCACAAACTGGCCGGCATGTTCATCGAGAATTTCAAGAAGTACGTCAAGGATGGTGACGACTTCGACTTCACCCAGGCCGGCCCGCAGGTTTAACATTCAGGTTTAGACAACCAGGGAAAAGGGCGCCATCAGGGGCGCCCTTTTGCCGTTTCAGGTGAACACCTCTCCACATACCCCGAAAAG
Source organism: Desulfuromonadales bacterium (assembly GCA_041611575.1). Lineage (GTDB taxonomy): Bacteria > Desulfobacterota > Desulfuromonadia > Desulfuromonadales > BM103 > JBFIMV01. The sequence goes on from JBFIMV010000108.1 coordinate 5,061, forward strand.
AAGACCCTGGGCCAAGCCTTTGCTACAACAACTTTTTACTAAATGTGATATTTTTTTCTTTACATGTACTCAAACGGGAGTATATTAGTGAGGACTTATTTCACACAAGGAGGCTGACATGCTTTGTCCCCACTGCAAACACCAGGACCACCTGGAAATCGACCTGCACGCCGACGGTTTCAGCGGCATACTCCTGGAGTGCTCTGAATGCGGCGCCCTGCTCGTCGCCAAAGGGCGTGCACTGGAAACCGTCCATGGCCCGAAAAAACCGTTAGGCGTGATGCCGGCGGCGAACACCCGCCAGCACGGTTAGCCACGATCTTCATATTCCCGCGAACAACGGGTTCCGCCGATGTTCCAGATCATTGAGAAGACCCTCCACCTCCGGTTCCCCCCCCGGCAGCACATCCACGTACTGTCCTGCCAGATTCCGAACGTCCTCGAACGGCACAACCTCGTCTACCGACTGGCCGAGCCCGAGAGCAGCTGGCAGACCGTGCGATCGATCCTCGAACTGGCGGTCGCCGGCGACGGCAACCTGAAAAAGACCTGCCTGCTCTTTCTGCCGGAATCCTGCCTCCCGTTTGCACACCTGCACGACGCCCTCAACATCATCGACCGGATGCGAGCGAATACTGTCACTGTCATCGGCCTGGGCCCGGTGACCCTGGGAGACTACCGCGACACGCTTCAGCAGTTCACCGACGACAACCGGGAAGCCCTGGCAACCGTACTCGCTGACCTCGATGCAGGCGACACCGCGACCCTGCCGGTCAATTGCTGCATGATCGCCGTGAAGGAAGATGATGAGCGGCTCAGGGTCTTCTTCGAGGCAAAAAGCCACCCGTTTGTCGGCGAGGAAAACCTCGACAGCGATCATTACCTTTACCGCGGCAAAATCTTCCCCCTGTTCCGCTGCCAACCGAGCTGTTTCAATTTCATGACACTGATCTGCATCGATTATGCTTATCGCGACCTCTACCAGTCGAACATCAGCGTCATCATCGAGAAAGCCAACCAGCTCTTTTTCGATTCTCGCCAGAAGCTCGACCTTCTAGCGGTCATCGAATGCAACCCGAAACCGGAGCACAGGGCCTTCAGCGATGTCGCCAACGGCTTCTACGGGGAATACCTGGCACGCACCCCCGGCATCAACGATACTGTGACGCTTTTCTGCAACACCTCGGAGGAAACCGTCTGCGCCGAGGCTCCGGCAGGGGCCGTGTTCGGCCATTCTTCGGTCCTCATCCACCACCGTCACAAGATCAGGAAGATTTCCATGCCGGAATACAACACCGATGATTTTGGCGGCTTACCGGTCTGTCGGCTGCGCTTCGGTGCGGCAACCCGCCTCTACTACTACAGCCTGCCATTTTTTCATGAACTCGATCCACGGGCGACCCGAACCCCACTCAAGGTTCATGCGATTTTCAGGCAGGAAGCAGAGAGCTGGACACGCATGAGCTGCGAAGAACTGGCAGGCGGTGGCAGCATACTGGACCATTCTGCCAACGGCAAGCCGGCGAAGGTTTTTGACCTCAAAGGAGAGCGCTGCGCGCTGAAAAAGCACTCGTAAATCGGGAGGGGAGGATCAAGACTCTAGCGCCAGACGGCCTCTCAGCGCCGCGGCAGCTTTGCGGGCCGGAACCGCTTGAACACCCAGAGCACGAGCAAGTAGAGGAGGGCGAAGGGGACGCAACGGAAAAGGAATGAGGCCCAGAGTTGCAGGTCCATGCCGAAACCGATCATCGAGAAGATAACGAGCGGCAGCAGTGAGACCAGCGGGACGGCGGCCAGCTCCCGCCAGCGCTTGCGGTAATTACGCAGCATCATGAACTGCAGAAGCAGATAGATCGGGAGCGAGGCGACGGACACCAGGAAAAATACATCCCAGAGGGATTCGGTCGGCTTCGGCAGCGGGTCATAGGTAAAATCAACTTCACGGCGCTCTGACTTCTCCAGCGATTTAACCCATGCGGCCGGCGTTCTGGAAAGGCTCACCTCGAGAGGCCGCCAGGTCACGTCGGCTGCGACCGAAAGACTTTCAAGCGGCTGCCATTGGGCATCGAGGGCCGTAACCCGGACCGTATCGATATGGGTTGCGTTGGCGAACCCTATCCAGACCAGGGATTCTCCTTCACCCGACGGTTGCAGGGCGGCCGGGCTGGTGACCGCGCCGACCTCCAGGAGCTGTCCCTGAAGCATGGCGCTCACCTGAAAGCGC
>JBFIMV010000109.1:0-7266 GCA_041611575.1 Desulfuromonadales bacterium
CTCGGTCTTTTCTGATTTTTCGCAAAAAGAAGATCAAGACATTTCAACGCAAAGACGCCATGGGCAAAGAAAGACGCGAAGAAAAGTACTTTCATTCGTTGGTTTAATTATGCTTTTCCTTTGCGACTTGCCCTTTTCTCTGCGTCTTTGCGTTGAAAAGGTTCGAGTCTGTAGCTTTTGTGTAGCACCTTTTTTGCTGTGAAGGGTTGCCCGTTTTGATCAGGCTTTATGAGCGCTCTTGATCAGGGCGAGGAATTCGGTGTGACTGGCCGCATGCTCGACGCGTTCGCGCAGCTCTTCGTTGCGGAAGGTCGCGGCGATGTCGGCGAGGATTTCGAGCTGGGCGCCATCGTCCTGCACGGGCGTCAGGATCAGGCAGATGATGTGGGCGGGGATGCCGTCCGGGGCGTCGAAGTCGATGCCGTGCGGCGACAGGCCGACGGCGATGTGTGGGCGTTCGAGCCCCTCGATACGGGCATGCGGCACGGCCACGCCCATGCCGATGCCGGTCGCCATGAGCGCTTCCCTTTCGAGCACGGCGGCGGTGATCTTTTCCAGTGGCAGCTTCGTTACCGCGACCAGCAACCGCGACAGCTCATTGATGGCGCCGGTCCGGTCGTGCCCTTCGAGTTGTGACTGAAACGCTTCGCTGCCGAGGAAGTTGATCATCCGGCGCGGCTTCTTGAGATGCAGCAGGCGTTGCAGCAGCGGCCCGCTGAGCAGCGAGGTGACCAGCGCCATCACCACCAGGGAGACGAAGACGGTCTGCGAGATCAGGCCGACCTGCAGAGCGAGCACGCCGAGGATGATGCCCATGGTCCCCTGGGCGCTCATGCCGCAGCCGGCCGCCCAGGCCTCGCGCTTCGGCAGGCCGCCCAGGTGGCCGCCAAGGGCGCTGCCGAGCACCTTGCCGGTCACGGCCAGAGCCAGCACGGTCAGCGTCAGCAGCAGGTCGAAGTTGGCCAGGAAGTCGACCCGCAGACCGATGCTGGCGAAGAACAGCGGGGCGAAGATGAAGGAGATGAACTGGTCGATGGTGGTGCGGGTCTGTTCGCGCAGGTGGCGCGACTGGCCGAGGGCCACGCCGGCGAGGAAGGAGCCGAAGATGGCGTGGATGCCGATCCATTCGGTAAAGGCGGCGGCGAACAGGCAGAGCGTCAGGGCGAAGCCAAGGACGCCGCCCGGCCAGCTGGTGTAGGCCTGCAGCCAGGGGAGGATGCGGTCGATCAGGCGCGGCACCAGGGTGAGCATCACCAGGGCGAAGCCGAACACCAGGACGAGGGTGTAGCCCAGGGGCAGGCCGAGGCCGTGGTCCATGCCGACCATGCCGAGCACCACGGCCATGATCAGCCAGCCGAGCAGGTCGTTGAGGACCGCCGCCGCCACCAGGGTCACGCCGAGGTCGCTGCGGTAGAGGTTGAGGTCCATGAGGATCTTGACGATGATCGGCAGGGCGGTAATCGAGAGCGCCGTCGCCATGAACAGGGCGAAGGGGAGATGGCCGGCCCCGGGCTGGTAGCCGAGCGCCCCGGGCGCCCACCAGGCGGCGGCGAATCCCAGGGTGAAGGGGGCCAGCATACCGAGCAGGGCGACCAGCGCCGCGACCTTGCCCTGGCGCCAGGCGGTGGCAAGATCGATCTCGATGCCGGCCACCAGCAGGAAGAGGGCGATCGCCAGGGTGGTCAGGCCGTCGAGCACCAGGGCGCCGCTCCCCTGGGTCGGGAAGATATAGCCGCTCCACAACGGCAGCAACCGGCCGAAGACCGTCGGCCCGAGCAGGATGCCAGCGAGGATTTCGCCAAGCACCGCCGGCAGGCCGAAATACCGCGACAGCTCGCCCAGCACCCGGGCGCTCAGCAGCAGCACCCCCAGGGCAAGAAACATCGCCGTAATTTCGTGCGGAGACAGGTGTTCCATGACTCTCCGTTGACAGCAGGTGGTAGTTGTCAGGCCGAGTCGCTTTTTATCAGGGCCAGGAACTCGGTATAGCTGCTCACCGCCAGGGCATTCCGGCGCAGTTCGGCGTCCCGCCAGGTCGATGCGAGGTCGGCCAGGATCTCCAATTGAATACCATCATCGTGGGCAGGGGTCAAAATGAGGAAGATCAGGTTGGCCGGCGCGCCGTCCGGGGCATCGAAATCGATGTCGCCCTGCGACAGGCCGACCACGACCACCGGCGCGAGCAGGTCGCGCATCCGGGCGTGGGGAACGGCCAGGCCGTTGCCGATGCCGGTCGGCATCAGCTGTTCGCGCAGCGTGACGGCGTCGATGATCTCGGCGGCATCGAGACCTGAAGTCTTCTGCGCCGCCCGCGACAGCTCGGCGACTACCTCCATGCGGGTGCGGGAGACGAGTCCGCGCACGAAGGTCTTCGCCGTCAGGTAGTCGATGAAACGGCGCGGCTTCTTCAACCGCAGCACCCGTTGCAGCACCGGGCCGCTGAGCAGCGACGTCCCCAGGGCCATGATGACCAGGGCGACGAACAGCCGCTCGCCGATCACGCCGTACTTGAACGCCAGCAGACCGAGGATGATCTCCATGGCGCCGCGGGCGTTGAGGCTGAAGCCGAGCGCCCAGGCTTCACGTCCGGCCAGGCCGCTCAGGCGGGCGGCCAGGCCGCAGCCGAGCACCTTGCCGAGGGTGGCGATGACCAGCACGGTGACCACCAGCAGCAGGTCGAACTGGGCGATGAAGTCGACCTTGAGGCCGATGCTGGCGAAGAACAGCGGGGCGAAGATGAAGGAGACGAACTGCTCAATGGTGGCGCGGGTCCGCTCGCGCAGGTGACGGGAATCGCCGAGCGCCACGCCGGCGAGAAACGCGCCGAAGATGGCGTGGATGCCGATCCACTCGGTGAACGCTGCCGAGAACAGGGTCAGGGCCAGGGCGAAACCGAGGACGCCGCCGGGCCAGCTCGCGTGGGCGTGAATCCAGGGGAGGGCGCGGTGGATCAGCGCGCGCCCCAGGGTCAGCATGGCTGCGGCGTAACCAATCGTCAGAAAGATGGTCTGGCCGATGGTCAGGGAACGCTCCGGCCCGCTCTCCAGCATGCCGAGGATGATGGCGAAGACGATCCAGCCGACCAGGTCGTTGAACACCGCCGCGGCGATGACCAGCATCCCCAGTTCGCTGCGGTAGAGGTTGAGGTCCATCAGGGTCTTGGCGATCACCGGCAGAGCGGAGATGGAGAGCGCCGTCCCCATGAACAGGGCGAAGACCAGCGGATCGACCCCCGCCTCGCCACCCATCAGCTCCGGCCCGAACCAGGCCGCCGCGAAGCCGAGGGCGAAGGGCCCGACGATGCCTGCCAGGCTGATGTTCAGGGCGGCCCGCCCCTGACGCCAGACCATCGACAGGTTGACTTCCAGGCCGGCCACCAGCAGAAAGAGGGTGATGGCCAGGGTCATCAGCCCGTCCATCGCCAGCGCCACCCCGCCGTGCTGGGGGAAGAGGGCCTGCTGCAGCCCGGGGGCGAGGTTGCCGAGCACGGTCGGCCCGAGCAGGATGCCGGCCAGAATCTCACCGAGCACCGACGGCAGGCCGAAGCTGCGCGCTGTTTCGCCCAGAATCCGGGCACTCAGCAGCAGCGTACCGAGGGCAAGCAGCATCATGGTGATGTCGTGCTGGGTGAGACTTTCCATGGAGGAATCCCGTCGGCGTTGGCGTAGCCGTCAGTTTGCGCTATTGTGTTAGACAATTCAATCAGATTGATAGCTCCCGCAGCGCGGCCTTTAAAAATATTGCGTGGCCGCGGGACGGCCGCAGCCGGTGGCCGGAGACCTTCATGGAAGCCTCGTTGTTCCACATTTTGACAGCCATTGCCGTCATCTTCATCGGTGCCCTGCTCGGTGGCCGGCTGGCCTCCGTCTGCCACATACCGCGCGTAACCGGCTACCTGGTTGTCGGCCTGCTGATCGGCCCTTCCTTTGCCCATCTGACCGGCCTGCCGACCTTCCTGCCGCAGGAAGTCCTGAGCGAGCTGCGGCTGGTCTCCGACATCGCCCTGGCCCTGATCCTGATGCACATCGGCGGCCTGTTCGAGTTCGCCAATCTCATCCGCTGGCGGCATCGCATGCTGCTCTTTTCCGGCAGCGAGATGCTCTTCACCTTCGTCCTGGTCGCGGCCGCCGTGTTCACCGTCAACCTGGCGATCCTCAAGGCGAGCGTTCCGGGGCTGACCGTCTGGCAGACCTCCGTGGCCTTCTCCCTGTTCCTCGGCATCATCGCCGTGGCCACCGCACCGGCGGCGACCCTGATGGTGATCCGCGAGTACGAGGCGGAGGGCCCTGTGACCAGCCTGGTCCTGACCCTGGTCGGCTTCAACAACCTGGTCTCGGTACTCGGCTTCGCCGTGATCGCCCACGTCTTCATCTTCCCCGATGAAGGGCTCGCCGTGCTGCTGCTGCGCATGGGCGGGCCGATCCTGACCGGCGCCGTCGTCGGTTTCGCCATGTCGGTGTGGGCCCAGCGCCTTGAGCTGCCGAGCGAGAACAAGATCCTCATGCTCGGCGGCGTTACCGTCAACGTGGCCATCTGCCGGGGGCTGGGGATCGATCCGCTGCTGGCCAGCCTGGTCCTCGGCATGGTCCTCGCCAACAGCTGCCCGCGCTGGAGCCGCCTGCAGCAGGACATCCGCCAGGTCGACTATCTCCTCTACGTCATCTTCTTTGTCCTGGCCGGCGCCAACCTGCATATCGAGACGTTGTCACACATCGGCCTGCTCGGCGTCGCCTACGTGCTCGCCCGCACCCTCGGCAAGTGGCTGGGGGCGGCGATCGGTGCCCGGCTCGGCGCCTTCGGGGCGACGGAGAAGGCCTACATCGGACTGACGCTGATGGCCCAGGCCGGCGTGGCGATCGGCCTGGCCAGCCAGCTCGCCCGCCACTGGCCGGTCGGCGGCAAGCTGCTGGAAACCGTGGTGCTCGGTTCGGTGGTCGTCTTCGAGCTGATCGGCCCGCTCGCCGTCCGCCACGGCCTGGTGCGCTCCGGCGAGGTGCCGATCCTGGCCCTGCTGCAGAAACGCGCGCCGGTCGGCACCATTGAAGGGATGCACAACGTCGTGCAGCAGTTCCGCAGCTCCCTCGGCATCCCCCAGGGACACGAGCTCAACGACCCCGGCGACATCCTGGTGCGCCACATAATGCGCCAGAACGTCGAGACGGTGCTACACAGCACCCCGTTTTACGCCCTGCTCAAGCACATCGCCCACAGCCGTTATGACCGCTTCCCGGTGGTCGACGATCGCGGCCGGTTCATCGGCATGATCGACTACACCGAGATCCGCAACCTGCTGTTCGAGCCGGCGCTGGTGCCGCTGGTGGTGGCCGGCGACCTGACCGCCACCGCGCAGAACCGCCTCTACCCGGACCAGCCACTGCGCGAGGCGCTGGAGATCCTGCAACAGCATCGCAACATCAGCTACTTTCCGGTGGTCGACCCTGAGAATGAGCAGCAATTGGTCGGCATCCTCAGCCAGAACGACGTCCTCGCCGCCTTCCGCCGCGTCGGCCAGGAGGCCTGATCGCCCTGGAAAGCGCTTGCGGCAACGGTTGACTTACAGCGAAATCACGCCGTATCATTGAAAGAGAATAAATCCACGGGCCCGGCTGCCTTGGCGGTCGGGCGTTGGCAACTTTAAAGGACGAAACATGGCCCTGCTCAAGATCCGCCACTACCCCGACCCGGTGCTGAAGAAGGTTGCCGAGCCGGTCACCGAGTTCGACGATTCTCTGCGCCAGCTGGCGCACGACATGGCCGAAACGATGTACGCCGCCCCCGGTGTCGGCCTGGCCGCGCCGCAGGTCGGCATCAGCAAGCGCCTGGCCGTCATTGACTGCTCGGCCCGCGACGAAGACGCGCAGCTGCTGATCATGGTCAACCCGGAGATCATCGACCGGGAGGGGGAGTCGTGCGAGGAAGAGGGCTGCCTGTCGGTCCCGGAATATTACGCCCAGGTTGACCGCAGCGCCCGGGTCAAGGTGCGTTTCCAGGATCTCGATGCACGCACGCGCGTCATCGAGGCCGACGGCCTGACGTCCATCGCCTGCCAGCACGAGATCGACCACCTCGACGGCATCCTCTTCGTCGATCATCTCTCCCCACTCAAGCGCAGCATGTTCCGCAAGAAGTGGCAGAAGATCGAAGCCCACCTGAAAGAGCAGATGTGATGCAACCCAACAACCTGCGCACGGTATTCATGGGGACGCCGGAGTTCGCCCTGCAGACCCTGCAGGGGCTGATCGACGCCGGCTGCGACCTGGTCGCCGTCTACACCCAGCCCGACCGGCCCAAGGGACGCGGCAAGCAGCTGGCCGCGCCGCCGGTCAAGGAACTCGCCCTGCAGCACGGCATTCCCGTCCATCAGCCGCTCAAGCTGCGCCAGCCGGACGTGGTCGCCGAACTCGCGGCCCTCGCCCCCGACCTGATCGTGGTGGTCGCCTACGGCCAGATTCTGCCCAAGAGCGTCCTCGACATCCCCCGCTTCGGCTGCATCAACGTGCACGCCTCGCTGCTGCCGAAATACCGCGGCGCGGCGCCGATCAACCAGGCGATCGTCAACGGCGAGACCGAGACCGGCATCACCACCATGTACATGGACGTCGGCCTCGACACCGGCGACATGCTGGTCAAGAAAAGCCTCGCTATCGGCCCCGACGAGACCGCCGGCCAATTGCATGACCGGCTCGCCCGCCTCGGCCGGGAAACGATGGATGAGACCTTGCGCCAGCTCTGCGCCGGGACATTGCAGCGCGAGGTGCAGGACAACGCCCTGACCAGCTACGCGCCGCTGATGAAGAAGGAGGATGGCTGTATCGACTGGAGCCGTTCGGCCGTCGAGATTCACAACCAGGTGCGCGGCCTCGACCCCTGGCCGGGGGCCTACACCACCCTGGACGGCGAGTTGCTCAAGCTGGCGGAGACCCGCCCCGAAGAAGGGGACGGCGCTCCCGGCAGCATCGTCGCCGCCGGGGCTGCGGGGGTGAAGATCGCCTGCGGCCAGGGCGTACTGGTGGCGCACGCCCTGCAGCTCGCCGGTCGCAAGCGCCTGTCCGCCGGCGAGTTCCTGCGCGGCTGCCCGCTCCAGCCGGGAAAGACCGTGCTGGGCTGACCTGTTGGACAGGCCGCACCGGACAAGGATATCTTTCGCAAGGGGACGCCAGGCGTCCCCTTTATCGTGGCACCCCATAGGCCGACGAAGAGAGTGCAATGACGTCCCGAACGAATTCGCCTGACAGAGCAGATGCCCGCAGCGGGGCCTATGACATC
>JBFIMV010000110.1:0-7225 GCA_041611575.1 Desulfuromonadales bacterium
AAAAAGCTCGTCATCAACAACAAGGATCAGTTTTTTTAAGAGCATGAGCGTCCCGGCAACTTGATTGTTATCAAAAGAATGTAGCCAATGTTCACCCTGCCAACGCGATAAGGGTGCTTGAAATGTCCTGTGTTATCGTGGTCGGGAGCGGTGGTCGTCCACTTCGGAAATCAGAATCAATATGGATGCTTCCCCCAACGGATTGCACTCCGGATGATCAAACGCGTTTTTACAAATGAATTTAGCTGTATGGGACTTTTTTGTCAAAGACGAAGATGAGAATGATCGTTCTTGTGACGGTTTCGTCAGTATCGGGCAACGAGAGTCTTCTGCACGGGATTGACAGCTCAACGACGAGTCACTACAGTGCAACGACATCGGCTCACTGCAACGGCATGGTCCTTCTGAAAGATTCGGGTGCGTACCGCCAGCCACCCTCCTGGCGGTTGAAATCGACTTGTCGGCCAGATTCTTCATGTGCTGGCCTCGGGGTCTACGCTTGCTGAATTTCCCTGTTTACGGCGCATTCTCAAACTCCAGCGTCTGAAAGACTTGAACGGCAGATGTCACGTGCCCTGATCGACAAATACCGCCAGCGCCTCGCTCTTGAAACCGGGGGCGCCACAGCTTCCGGGGACAGCAGGCTGACCGTCGCCCTAGTCTACCCGAACACCTACCACCAGGGGATGAGCAACCTCGGCCTGCAGACCGTCTATCGCATGCTCAATGCACAGCATGAAGTTTCCTGCGAGCGGTTTTTCCTGCCCGATACGGAAGACCTGGCGGAACACCGTCGCACCGGCTTTCCGCTGGTCTCCATAGAAACCCAAAGCCCGCTTGGCGACTTCGACCTGATTGCTTTTTCAATCTCCTTTGAAAACGATTACCTCAACCTGCCGATCCTTTTCGAGCTGGGCGGCCTGCCCCTCTGGCGTGAAGAGCGCGGGGTGCAGCATCCGCTGATTCTTTGTGGCGGGGTCTGCGCATTTCTCAACCCGGAGCCGCTGGCGGAGATCATGGACCTGTTCGCCGTGGGCGAGGCCGAGGCGCTCCTGCCGGCATTGCTCAACGAAATTTTCGAGGCTGATGCAGCAGACAGGGCAGGGCTTCTGGCCCGACTTGCAGGATTGCCGGGAATTTATGTCCCTTCAGGCTATAGGCTCAGCTACGAGGAGTCGGGAGAGCTTGCCTCGATAGCACAGCTCGAGGGGTTTCCTGAGCGCGTTCATCGCCAGTGGCAGCACAGCCTTGACGATTCCCAGAGCTGCACCTGCGTCGCGACGCCGGAAACCGAATTCGGCGGCATGCGCCTTGTCGAGGTGTCGCGCGGCTGCCCGCGCGCCTGCCGCTTCTGCGCCGCGGGGTTCATCTATCGACCGTTCCGCGAGCATTCGAGGGAGCACCTGCAGCAGGCGGCCCTTGCCGGGGACGACGGGCCGGGCCGGGTCGGCCTGGTCGCTGCGGCCGTGTCCGACTACGGTTCGCTGGCCGAGATCGGCGACGCGGTCCTTGCGCAGGGCGGCGAAATCTCGATTTCGAGCGTGCGCATCGATGCGGTCACCGCCGAGCAGGTGCGTGTCCTGGCCGCTTCCGGCCACAAGACCCTGGCGCTGGCGCCGGAAGCCGGCAGCCAGCGCATGCGCGACGTGATCAACAAGGGGATCGACGAAGCGCAGATCCTTGCCGCAGTCCGGCTGCTGGCCGAAGGCGGCATCCCCAACCTCAAGCTCTACTTCATGATCGGGCTGCCGACGGAGACGGTCGAAGACGTTGAGGCGATCGCCGAGCTGACGCTGCGCATCCGTGGTGCCTGGGAAGCGATAGGTCGTGAAAAGGGCCGGCTCGGGCGACTGCACCTGTCGGTCAACCCGTTCGTACCAAAGCCCTGGACGCCGCTGCAGTGGGCGCCGATGGAGACGCGCGCGCAGCTCGAGAAAAAGGTCCGCCTGCTGCAGAAACGCATCCGGCCGCTGCCCAATGTCGAGCTGAGCTTCGAGTCGCTGCGTCACGCTGAGCTTCAGGGTTTTCTGGCCCGAGGCGACCGCCGGATCGGCAGGTCCCTGCCGCTGCTCGCCGGGGACGCCAACCTCAAGGCCGCCTGCAGGCAGGCAAACCTCGATCCGTCCTTCTACCTGCACCGCGAGCGCGGCGAGCATGAGTTGTTCCCCTGGGAGGTTCTCGACCAGGGCGTGGAACGGGCTCACCTGTGGGAGGAGTACGCCATGGCTCTGGCCGGTCGTTGTGGCGGTATCTGTCATGCCGGGTGCGATCGCTGCGGGATCTGCCGCTGACACGCCGCGAAGTGAGCGTTAGTTGTCTCCGCCGGTCTTGACAACCTGCGACACCCTGCTTGAATTGTGTAGGGACGCGCTGCCAAGTCCGGCGCCTGTCCCCGAGGCTTTGGCGTTCAATACAAACATTCAAGGAGAAACTTAATGAGCCAGGAAAGAGCTGGAATCATCACCTTCAAAGGCAACCCCATGACCCTGGTCGGCCAGGCGGTCGGCAAGGGGGACAAGGCACCCGAATTCCACGTTGTCGACAATGGCCTGCAGCCGGTTACGCTCGCCTCCAGCGCGGGAAAGATCCGCCTGATCACCGTCGTCCCGTCCCTCGACACCCCGGTCTGCGACAGCATGACCCGGCAGTTCAACCAGGATGCGGCCAACCTGCCGGACAGCGTCGTCGTCTACACCATCAGCCTCGACCTGCCGTTCGCGCAGAAACGCTGGTGCGGCAACGCCGGAATCGAGCGGGTGAAGACCCTCTCCGATTACCAGGACCGCTCCTTCTCCCTCGCCTACGGGCTGCTGATCAAGGAGCTGAAGCTGACCGCGCGCGCCGTCCTGGTCATCGACGCGAGCGACAAGGTGCGTTATCTCGAGATTGTCAAGGAGGTGACCGCCGAGCCGGACTACACCGCCGCCCTGGAAGCTGTGAGAAAACTGCTGTAGACGGCAGGTAGGCAAACTGAGAGCCCGGAGCGCAAGCTCCGGGCTCTCTCTGTTTGTCAGGCGGGGCTGTTTCTCGGGAGCGCTGCGCTCTCAGGATATCAGGGCGAGCAACTCGTTCGCCGGCATTGCCCGGCTGTGGATGAACCCCTGGTACTGGTCACACCCCAGCTTCTGCAGGAACTCGAGCTCATCTTGCGTCTCAACGCCTTCGGCGACGGTCAGCAGCTTCAGCTTTTGCGCGAGGAAAACGATACTGGAGATGATCGCGCGGCTGTTTTCGTGCGCCATCACTTCCATCACGAAGGAACGGTCGATCTTCAGTTCGTCAACCGGCAGCCGCCGCAGGTAACTGAGGGATGAGTAGCCTGTGCCGAAATCATCGATCGACAATTTCATCCCCAGATTCTTGAGGCTTTCCAGGAGCTTGATCTTCTCCTCGATATCATCGATCAGCAGGCTTTCGGTGAGCTCCAGGGTCAGATACTGCGTGTCGATTTCACTCTCGGCGATGATGATTTTCAGCTTGTCCATGAAAACCTTGTCTGCAAACTGCTTGGCCGAGAGGTTGACCGAGAGGTTGATTGGTTTGAGATTCGCCTGCTGCCACTCTTTCAGCTGGCGGCACGCTTCCCTCAGGCACCACTCTCCCAAGGGAATGATCAGGCCGGTTTCCTCCGCCAGGGGTATGAACTGGCCGGGATAGACGAGACCTTCCTCGCTCTGCCAGCGGACCAGGGCCTCAACGCCATGTATGATGCCCGTCTGAACATCTATTTTCGGCTGATAATAGAGAACGAATTCCTGGTTTTCGACCCCCTTGTGGAGCTTCCCTTCCAAAGCCAGCCGCTTGCCGTACATCTCATTGATCGTGTCGGATGAAGACTGAAAGGTGTTGCCGCCGGAGCTCTTCGCGTAGTCCTTGGCGGTTGATGCCAGGCGCAGGAGTTCGGAGGCGATGTCGCCTTCAACGGGGCAGTTGGCGATGCCGATGCTCGCCGTCAGGTAAAGGTCCTTGTCCCCGATCTGGATAGGTGCTCTTACAGCCTCGACGATGCGCCCGGCGATGTTGGCGGAACTCTCTATGTTCTGAATCCGGTAGAGGAGAAGCGAGAAGATGCTTTTGCCGAAATGGAACAGCTTCATGCTGGCGTCCTCGTCGCCGGGAGTGCGGCCGAGGATGTCGCAATTCCTGATGACGGTCTGGATGCGTGCGGCGAGTATGCTCAGAATTTCATCGCCGGCATTGACCCCGAGCGTGTCATTGACGTTGTCGAAATTGTCGATCTCGATGTTGAGGAGCGACAGGCTCTCATCGTAGCGTTTTGCCCCCTTCATCGCCCACTGCAGCTCCTCGAGGAACAGCTTGCGATTGGGCAGCCTGGTCAGTGGGTCGTAGTAGGCCAGCTGGTCCTGGTAGGCCTTGGCGCCGAGGGTGTTGCGCACCCGCAGGCCCAGTTCGCTTTTGTCCAGGGGCTTTGCCAGGAAATCCGTGGCGCCGAGGCTCAGGGCCTTGAGCTTGTTCTCGGTATCGGTCGAGGCCGTCAAAATGATGACGGGCAGGTGCTGGTGTTTCGGGTGGGCACGGATCTGCTCGAGGATTTCGAACCCGGACACTTCGGGCATCATCAGGTCGAGCAGCAGGAGGTCTGGCCGGGCGTCCTCAAGGACGGACATGGCCAGCCTCGAATCGTCGACGTTGACGAACTTGTAGTAGCCTTCTTCCTCAAGATATATCTGTACCACGGCATTATTGATCGGCTCGTCGTCAACCATCATGATTGTCGAGTCGCTCAGGGTTTGTTCAAATCCTTCCAGTGGCGCCATGTGCTTCCCCTTCGATAGAGACATGCCCTCAAGTACGCTAGCAGGGTGATATAACAAAAAATTGATTAATTGTTTGCCGGTACGACGATTCTCCCATGCATGGAACGCAGGTTGTTGACGGCGGTATCCACCTTCGCCTTCTCCTGGTTCATGGCGAGGATTTCAAGCTCTGCCGCCGGCTCGGTGAACATCGGGAAGCCGACCGTGCCTGCCGCGCCTTTCAGCCAGTGGGCAAGCTTCAGAATCTCCTGGAAGTTCTCGTCGGCCACTGCTGTCTCCATGGCCGTGAGCTGTTCGTCCAGGCGCGTCACGAACCGTATAATGATACCGCGCAATTTTTCATTGTCAGCCGGCAACGCCGAGATGATCGGCGCACCCGTGCTGTCCTGGGAAGGCGCTTGCGGAGGCTCCCCGGCCGGAGCGGAGCCCGTGGTTTGTTTCTCCTCTTCCCGGACTTTGCGGCCGCCGAGCAGCTTCGCCATCAATTCCATCATGCTGTCAATGTTGATCGGTTTGCTCAGATAATCCGAATAACCGGCATCGAAACACTCCTGTTCAAAACCCTGCATGGCGTTGGCCGTCAGGGCGACGATTGGAATCTCAAAGCCCTGCTTGCGCAAATGTCCTGCCGCGGCGAACCCGTCCATGACCGGCATCTGCACATCCATGAGTATCGCCCGGTATTTGCCGGCGGCCGCTTTTTCCAGTGCGACCTGTCCGTTCTCGGCTTCGTCGACGCTCAGACCGGCCCCTTCCAGCAGGAACTTGACGAACTCGCGGTTTTCGACGCCGTCATCCACCACCAGCACAGGTGCTGCGTCGAATTCCCAGCGCTCGTTGACGTGTGCCTGGATCTCCTCACGGAGAGCTTCAAGTTTGGCCGGCGACAGGAACCTGACCCCCTTGAGATCGCCCGTCGCCAGGGAGAGGGTGAAGGTGCTGCCCTTGCCCGGCTGACTCTTGACGGTGATTTCACCGCCCATGGCGTTGGCCAGCTTGCGGCTGATGGCGAGACCGAGGCCTGTACCGCCGAACCGGCGGGTTACGGAACTGTCGGCCTGCACGAACGGATCGAAGATCGTCCTCTGCGCTTCTTCGGTCATGCCGATGCCGGTGTCGGTGATGTCGATGACAAATTTCGGCGAGGGGCCTTTCCTCTCATAACGGCAGGTGACGGTGACGCCACCTTCCTCGGTGAACTTGATGGCGTTGCCGACCAGGTTGATGATGATCTGCCGCATGCGTACCGGGTCGGTTTCAATCATCTCAGGCAGAGCGCTGGCCGCCTTCAATTGCAGCGCTATCCCCTTTTCGTCGGACCTGACCTTGAGGATCTGCAGCGCCTCGTGGAGGATCGGATAGGGGTTCACCTGCAGCTTCTCGGTTTCCAGCCGACCGGACTCGACCTTTGACAGGTCGAGGATGTCGTTGATGATCTCCAGCAGATTCTTGCCGCTGGAGTGGATGATATTGAGGTATCTGAGGCTCTCGGCCTCATTCTTGACGTACCCCCTCTTGAGGATGTCGGCGAAACCGAGGATGGCGTTCATGGGGGTGCGGATTTCATGGCTCATGTTGGCGAGGAAGGAGCTCTTCGCGCGGTTGGCCTCTTCCGCCTCCAGCTTGGACTTGCGCAGCGCGACCTCTTTCTCTTCCAGTTCGGTGATGTCGTCAAAGCTGACGAGCACGCCGGCGTACTTGTTTTTCTCGCCGAGCACCGGGGAACAGTTGGTCTTGAACGTCCGGAAGCCACCGTCGGGCAACTGCAGGCGGATGATGCGGTCGCGCTTGATCTGGCCTTCGGCCAGCGAAATCACCCACGGTCGTTTGGTTTTTTCTATCTTGTTGCCGTCCGTATCGATCCAGGGGAGTTCTCCCGCGCGAAAGCCGATCAGCTTGTCGGCGGGCTTGTCGACCATGTCGGAGAAGGCCAGGTTGGCCAGGACGATCTGCTCTTTGCGGTCGAGGATGAGCAGGCCTTCCGCCATGGTGTCGAGGGCGGAACGCACGCGGCCGGGGATCGCCTGGGAGGGGTCGAGCTGCCGCAGGACCCTGCCGAGATAGAAATAGTAGATGACAAACCCCGCCAGGCCCATGAACAGGACCAGCAGCAGCATCGGGTTGGTCAGGATGTCCCAGCCGCTTGTTCCTCGCAGCGGCTTGAATCGCAGCTCCAGCTGGCCCCAGATGCGGTCGCCGGCCCAGATCGGCACCCGGACCTGCGCATCCTTCGAGTATTGCCCCTGCATCGGCACCCAGAGCGTATCGTGATCGCCGGTGGAGACCAGGATGCGGCCGCCTTCGTGGCGCAAGGCCAGGGAGAGCAGGTCTTCGTTTCGCTCGGTCAACAGCTTGAAGTCGTTCTCCAGCCGCTGGCTGTTGGCCGCGACGACCCTGGCCGTATTGACCAATGCCGTACTGTAGATGGCGATCGATTCCGCCAGCTC
>JBFIMV010000111.1:0-7205 GCA_041611575.1 Desulfuromonadales bacterium
ATCCGGGACTCGGCCCGGGCGACAAGTTCTTTGAATCCGATGGCCTTGGTCATATGAACTCCGGGACTGCTGCAGGGCATGGTCGGCGCCCTCAATGCATAAGGAAACGATCAGGGATGATTCTACCTTAACACCAAGGTGCAATCAGGCACGTCGCGTTGCCTGTATGTGCTTGCGGCCCGTCGCCAGGGCAATGCCTGAAGCGATGAGGCCGATGCCGACGGCATGGAAGGCACGGAAGTCTTCATCGAGGAACAGCATCGCCATCGCGCTGCCGAAAACCGGCATGAGGTGGATGAACAGCCCGGCCCGGTTGGCACCGATCAGTTCGACACCGCGATTATAGCAGAGATAGGAGGCGATCGAAGGAAAGACCGCCACGTAAGCGATCACCAGGAAGGCGTTGCGGGAAGGCTCAAGGGGACGTATGTTCACTGTTTCCCAGAGATAAAACGGCAACAGGACCAGCGTGCCGATCCAGAAAGTTGCCGCAATGAAAGAGAGAGGATGCATCGCAGGCCGCTTGCGCAGCATGACCGTGTAGCCGGCATAGCTAACCACGGCGGCAAATACCAGCAGATCGCCACGATTCAGGTTGAGAGACAATAGCCGATGGATATCGCCGTGGGCGATGATTGTCACGGCGCCGGAGAGCGAAACCATTATGCCCAGGGCCTGACGACCGGTCACCTGTTCTCGAAAAAGCAGAAATGACAGCGCGACTATCAGGACCGGCATCAGCGACTGCACAAGGAAAGCGTTGATCGCCTGGGTGTATTGCAGCCCGCTGTAGGCCAGGGTATTGAAAGAGGAAACCCCGAGCACGGCAAGGAGCAGAATCACTGGCCAATGCTGCAGGATGGCCAGCCGGTCTTTGCGCAGGTGCGGCCAGGCCGGCACGATAATCAGCAGGGAGGCGACGGCCCAGCGCCAGAAGGCCAGGGCGATCGGCGGAATTTCCGTGTGAAAGGCGCGGCCGAGAATGAAATTCCCGGCCCAGAAGAGGATGGCCAGGGTTAGGAGGAGATGCGGTTGATTCTTCAGCGCGTTCATCAAGGCCCCGAAGTCGGCGTCGATCGGATTATGATTGCCGGGCAAGCCCCCGGGCGGGACGCAACAGCGGCCAGATCTCGGCGACGATCATGCCGAACACGATCAGGGCGCCGCCGGCCCAGCCGATCGCCGTCAGACGGTCGCCCGCCAGCCAGACCGAGAAGATCGCGGCAAAAACCGGCTCAAGAGTGTAAATCAGCGCAGCGCGGGTCGGCGTCGTGCGGTTCTGGAAGGTCGTCATCGCCCAGAACGCATAGGCCGTCGCAAAGACTGCCGTGATGACGAAGGCAAAGATCAGTGAGCCGGTCCACTGCTGCGGCCATGAGACCGGCTCGAACAGCAGGCTGCCGATGCAGCCGAGCACGGCCATGGTGCCTATCTGGACGAAAGTCAGCCCTCGGCCATCATACCCCTTGGTAAAGGCATCCAGGCCGATGATGTGCAGGGCGACGAACACCGAGCAGATGATCACCAGCAGGTCGCCGAAGTTGATCGTCCAGGGTGTGTGCCAGGTCAGCATGAAAAGGCCGATCAACGCGAGGACTACACCGATCTTGGAACCGAAAGCGGCCGGCTTCCTCAGGATCGGCCCGGCCATCAGGGGGACCCAGACAACGCCAAGGCCGGTCAGGAAGCCGGCGTTGGCTGAGGAGGTGCGCTCCAACCCGAAGGTCTGGAAGAGGTAGGAAAGAAACAGCAGGGTGCCAAGCAGGATGCCGATCCGCCAGCCGCGCCGATCAAGCGTCGCAAAGCCGGCCCGTCCGGTGATCATGGCCAGCAGCAGGGCGGCCATGGCGAAGCGCACCCAGAGGAAGGCCATGACCGGCATCTCGACGATCGCGTCCTTGACGATCGGAAAGGTCGCGCCCCAGAAAAGGGTGACGGTCGCCAGCATGAATTCCGCAAAATACTGGCGTTTCTGGTCTTGTCTCAGCATGAGCCATCTTTATCTGTTAGAGTCTTGTTTCTAAAGAACGCGCTATGGTATAAGCAGAACTTCCTGAATTCAACCAATTTATTGAACTTTTCACATATGGGAAAAGACATGGAGAGAGGGAAACGGGAACCGGTTGAAGTCATCTGTCCGAGATGCCGCTACACCGAGATCATCTATCTCCCGGCCGAGGAAGTCCCCCGTTGCCCCGAGTGCAATGTACAGATGTCCCTTTCAGAGCTGCTTGATGAAGGAAAATCCTATTAATCTTGGCCTGCCGAGTATTTCGGCGTATCCGTATCAATCATTTCAGTCTACAGGAGGAACACCATGAAACATGTCAAACTGCTGATCGCCTGCCTGGTTGCCTTGTGCGTCGCCCTTCCCGGCCTCGCCCTGGCCGACACCCTCGACGACATGCTCAAGAGCGGCAAGCTGCGCGTCGGCATGGAGCCCGGCTACATGCCCTTCGAAATGACCAACAAGAAGGGCGAAATCATCGGTTTCGACGTCGACATGGCCAAAGCCATGGCCAAGGCCATGGGCGTCGAGCTCGAACTGGTCAGCACCGCCTGGGACGGCATCATCCCGGCCCTGATCACCAAGAAGTTCGACATCATCATGAGCGGCATGACCCTGACCCAGGAACGCAACATGAAGATCAGCTTCGCCGACCCCTACATCGTCATCGGCCAGAGCATCCTGGTCGACAAGAAGCATGCCGGCAAGGTCAAGTCCTACAAGGACCTCAACGACAAGAAGTTCAAGGTTGCTTCCAAGCTCGGCACCACCGGCGAGCAGGCCACCAAGCGCATGATTCCGAATGCCACCTACATCTCCTTTGAAACCGAGCAGGAAGGTGTCATGGACCTGGTCAACGGCAAGATCGACGCCTTTGTCTACGACCTCCCCTACAATGCCATCGCCTTTGCGGAAAAGAGCCAGGGCAAACTGTTCCTGCTCGACGAGCCCTTCACTTACGAGCCGCTGGCCTGGGCCGTCAACCGTGGCAACGCCGACTTCATCAACTGGCTGAACAACTTCCTGGCGCAGGCCAAGAATGACGGCACCTACGACCGGATTTACAAGAAGTGGTTCAAGAGCGACGCATGGCTCAAGGAACTGCAGTAAGCTGAGCAGGGAGGGCGGGAGATCGCTTATGCGACCCCGCCCTCTTTCTGCCTGCGCAACGCAGGAGAGATCGTACATTGAATCCTCATAAACGCATCTGGCCCTGGCACCTGCTCACCGCCTTGATCCTGCTCAGCATGGCGACCGGCCTGTGGGTGGCCACCAAGAAGATCGACTATACCTGGCGCTGGAACCGGGTCCCCCAGTATTTCTTCTATCAGGACGAGACCCTGGTCCCGTCACCGTTCGACGGGCGCATTGCCTCGCTGGCCCGCTCCGGCGGTCTCACGCACATCACCCTGGAGAGTTTCGAAGGCGAAAAGAAAACCCTGAAGGTCGAGAACGACACCCTCAAGGTCTCCGAAAACGAGGAGATTTACGAGGGCGACTACCTCGGCTCGACCTCCGAGTGGCGGTCAGGCCCGCTGATTGAAGGCCTGTGGACCACGCTCTGGATTTCGGCGGCCGCCAGCGTCTTCGGCATGATCATCGGCCTCGTCACCGGGCTGTGCCGCATCTCCCGGAACCCGACCCTGCGCAACCTGTCGATCTACTACATCGAACTGATTCGCGGCACCCCGTTGCTGGTGCAGATTTTCATCTTCTATTTTTTCCTCGGCACGGTCCTCGACATCAGCCGCATCGTCGCCGGCGTCAGCGCCCTGGCGATCTTCGCCGGCGCCTACGTCGCCGAAATCATCCGCGCCGGCATCCAGTCGATCCCCAAGGGGCAGATGGAGGCGGCCCGCTCGCTCGGTATGAACATCCCCCAGGCGATGAGGTACATCATCCTGCCGCAGGCGTTCAAGCGCATCCTGCCGCCCCTGGCCGGCCAGTTCATCAGCCTGATCAAGGACTCGTCCCTGGTGTCGGTCATCGCCATCACCGACCTGACCAAGAGCGGTCGCGAGGTCATCACCTCGACCTTCGCCACATTCGAAATTTGGTTCGTCGTCGCCCTGCTTTACCTGCTGCTGACGTCGGGCCTGTCCCAGGTGATCGCCTGGGTGGAACGGAGGCTCTCAGTCAGTGATTAAGACAGTTGACCTGAAAAAAACCTTTCGCGGTCGCGGCATGGTCGTGCATGCCGTCGACGGCGTCACGACCCACGTCGACAAGGGCGAAGTGGTCGTCATCATCGGCCCCTCCGGATCCGGAAAATCGACCTATCTGCGCTGCCTCAACGGTTTGGAAACCTTCACCTCCGGCCAGATCATCATCGACGGTGTCGACCTGGCGAATCGCAAGACCGACCTCAACCTGGTGCGGCGGGAAGTCGGCATGGTGTTTCAGCAGTTCAACCTCTTCCCCCACAAGACGGTGCTGGAGAACATCGTTCTCGCCCAACAGGTGGTGCGTAAAAGAAACCGGACCGAAGCGGAAGAAAAAGCACGCAAGCTGCTGAATAAGGTCGGTATTCCCGAGAAGGAAAGCGAGTACCCGATCCGCCTCTCGGGCGGCCAGCAGCAGCGCGTCGCCATCGCCCGGGCGCTCGCCATGGACCCCAAGATCATGCTCTTCGATGAGCCGACCAGCGCGCTGGACCCGGAAATGGTCGGCGAGGTCCTCGAAGTCATGAAGCAATTGGCCCGTGAAGGCATGACCATGGTCGTCGTGACCCACGAGATGGGCTTTGCCCGTGAAGTTGCCGA
Source organism: Desulfuromonadales bacterium (assembly GCA_041611575.1). Taxonomy (GTDB): domain Bacteria; phylum Desulfobacterota; class Desulfuromonadia; order Desulfuromonadales; family BM103; genus JBFIMV01. The sequence goes on from JBFIMV010000111.1 coordinate 4,771, forward strand.
TCGGGTGATTTTCATGGACCAGGGCAAGCTGGTCGAAGAAGGCACTCCGGAACACTTCTTCACGGCGCCGAGAGAAGAACGCGCCAAGGCTTTCCTTAAACAAGTACTTTAAGAAAACGCTAAATTCGCAAACAACCATGGGCGCTTTCGGGCGCCCATTATCTTGGTAAAGCCTCCTGATGAACGATGGCAGCAAAAGTACATTGCACCTGGGTGCGGCCGCAGCCTGGCCGATCTGCCTTGGCTATTTCCCGATCGGCCTGGCCCTCGGTGTCCTGGCCCAACAGGCGGGCCTCCCCTGGTGGGCCGTCGCAATGATGTCGGTGCTGGTGTTCGCCGGCAGCGCGCAGTTCATCTGCGTCGCAATGCTGACAGCGGGGGCCTCGGCACCGGCCATCATTCTCACGACCTTCGTCGTCAATCTGCGCCACGTCCTGATGAGCTCGGCGTTGGCAGTCTACCTGCACGGCGTTAATCGGCGCTTCCTTGCATTGTTCTCCTATGGCGTGACCGACGAAAGCTTCGCCGTCAACCTGACGCGCTTCCGGAGCGGACACTGGGACCGTTGGCGCGCCCTGGCAGTCAACCAGATCGCCAATTCCGTGTGGATCGCGGCGACCGTCTGCGGTGTCCTGGTCGGCCAGTTCGTGCCGCAGGGAGCCTTCGGCATCGACTATGCCCTGACCGGCATGTTCCTCTGCCTGCTGGTTTTCCAGCTCCAGGGGCGCATCTACGTCGTGACCGGCTTGCTCGCCGCTGCGATCTCGGTCGCCTGGTACCTGCTGATTCCCGGCGATTCCTACATCGTCGGGGCTTCAATGAGCGCCGCCACTCTCGGCTTCTTCGCCAGGCGCTACAGGAACTGCTCATGAATGCTGCCGACTATCTTCTCCTGTTCGGCGGCATGGGACTGGTCACCTACCTGCCACGCGCCCTGCCCCTGCTCTACCTGGCACACAGGTCGATGCCGCACTGGCTGGTCGAATGGCTTGGCCTGATACCGGTGGCAATCCTCAGCGCCCTGCTCGCACCGTCCTTGTTCACCGATGCTGCAACCCACAGCTTTGCCTTTGGCAAGACCGAGCTGCTGGTGGCCATCCCGACCCTGGCCTTCGCCCTGAAAACCCGCAGCCTCGGCGGGACCGTGCTGGTCGGCATGCTGCTTTACTGGCTGGCTGGACTGGTCTCTTAGGACGACCTTGCCGAAACTGCAGAATATTCCACTCCCGTTTGTCGAATATCCCTCACCGGTCATCTCATTCCTTAGCCTGTAAACAGTCAAATAACTACAATATTATGTCATTTCAGCATGATACCGGTGCGGGTAATCTTGGCACACAACGTGTATTGATTTCGGTGACTGACTTGTCCATCGCTAATTGCCAGGAGGTACAATGAAAAAAAGAAAAATTGCCGCTGCCGCAGTTTTCGTCGTCACGAGCCTCATTGCTGCCGGCTGGTTGACCTGGTACGGCGCAATCGGCTCGGCGCAGGCCGCAATGGCCGAATTTCGCATTGATAAGCTGACCTGCGGCTCATGCGTTGCCAACGTCGAGAAGGCCCTCGGAGCGGTCGGCGGGGTCTCCTCCGTCGACATCAACCTGACCAGCAACCGCGGCCGCATCACCTTCGACCCTGAGCGTACCAGCGCGAACGATATCGGCAGGGCGATCAGTGCCGCCGGCTACCCCGCGGAACTGCGCAACCAGCTGAGCGCCTCAGAGTACCGCGATCTGCTCGGCGAGCAGGCGCAGATGAGCAAGACCCATGTCGCCAGGATCGGCGACCGGCTCGTGTCGCGCGCCGACTTCGATACCCAGGTCGCCTTCCGCTACCCAGTCGGCACCCTCCCCGCCGAGCAGATGGACAGCGCCCGTGCGGCGGTCTGGCAGGAAGTCCAGCAGCGCGAGCTGCTGCTGGCAGCCGCGGAACGCAACAGCATCATCATCCAGCAGGGCGAGGTTGACCTGCGCCTCAAGGAACTTGCCGGCGGTCATGCCGGCTTCGAGCAGCTGGTCGCGGCCCGTTACGGCAGTCTCGACACCTTCCGCACGCTGCTCCACCAGGACATGGTCATCAACCGCAACCTCGAGGACAACGTCTACCGCGGCGAAACCAGCCCGCGAGAACGGCAGCGCCTGTTCCGCACCTGGTACGCCGACCTCGCCGGCACCACCGAAATCCAGGTTTTCGACGAGAACCTCAAGGCCGCTCGCAGCGGCGGCTGCGGCGGCAGCTGCTGCGGCTGAGCGAACCCGAGCATCACCGCAACACAAGCCATCAGGAGAACACGAAATGTCCGAACGTGAACAGAAAAAAGCAGAATTCCAGAACGAAAAGAAGTCCGGCAGCAAGCTGATGATCCCCGTAGTTGTCGTGTTGATCGCGGTCGCGGGCATCGCCGGCTGGCTGCTGTCCGGCGGCACTGCAACCTC
>JBFIMV010000112.1:0-7176 GCA_041611575.1 Desulfuromonadales bacterium
ATCGATTGATCTGGGCGAGCCGACGCATCGGCCAACTCCCCTACTAGACACTTTTTCGCATAACAGAAAAAAGGCGAGGCCTGATCGGCCTCGCCTTTTTTCTGTTATGCGAAAAAGTGTCTAGTAGGGGAGTTGGCCGATGCGTCGGCTCGCCCAGATCAATCGATGCTCGCGGGGGACCGCAAAGTCGATGCGGAGGGCCTCCTGGGGCATGGACGGTTTCCGGACGGTGTGTCCTTCGGGGAACCAGCTGCCGGCGATATGGTGCATTTCGGCGTAGGCGTGCTGGCGAAGCACTTCGTGAAGGCGGGTGGTTGCAGCGTGCAGCAGGATTGGCAGCGATGCCATGGTGTCACCTCGTTTATAGTTGTTGAATATGGTCTGATGGTAAGACCAGTGTTATTGGCTGTCAATAGGCATAAATCCGTAAAATACTGTTATTAAAGTGGAAAGTCGTGCAACTCGCAGAATATGCTGAGAAAAACGGCAGGGGGTTGTTGTAATAAAAAGTGGGATAAAATACCACTTGAGGGTTTTGGAACGTTGTATTTCGGCTTTTCAGGGGATTTCGTGCGCCAACGCCCGCTGGCAGGGCGAAGAGAGGGGTTTGTTACAACAACATTTTTTGGGCAGACCTCCCCGGTTATATGGGGTCCCGGCTAAGGATCCCGGGCAAGATGTCAGGATGCCATGCTGATAAAGCGTGCGGGTATCAGAAGATCGTGGCGATGCGTTCGTAAGACTTGGTCAGGCGCCGCGAGGTCGTGGTGAACATGTGTCTGAGCAGGCTGAGGCCAACCTGGGGGAAGCGCGAAATCATCTCTTCGAATTTGTCGCTGTGCAGAAGGATCAACTCCGTCGGCTCGAGCGCCTCGGCCGAGACCGCCCGCGGGTTGTTCGTCAGCAGGCAAAGTTCACCGATCACGGAACCGGTTGTGTAAATGCCGATGACCACGTGTTTTTGAGCGAATTCAGTCTTCTTCTTGATGGCCACCTTGCCGTCGAGGATGAAGGCGGAAAAGTTGGTTGCATCCCCTTCCTGCCACAACAGCTCGCCGGCGGCAAAACGATGGTTTTCACAGAACTGCAGGAATTGATGGAGCTCCTCATCTTGCAGTGACCTGAAAAAGCGGAACTTTTCCCGCAACACCTCTGCCGTCATGATGGCCTCCCCCTCTGCCGGGCGTTCATGTCCTCACGCCGGAGAACGACCGGGTCCTGTCTGATTTCAAGTGATGCCGACAAGATTCCGCTGTCAGGAATACCTGTGGACTCAGCTCTCCGCGAGGAAATCCATGGCATCTTCGACCTTGTCGAACAGATTGAATTTACGCTTGCTGAAGATGGAAACCGCGTTGAAAACCACCTTGTACAAACCGGTGACACCGACGATGGCTGCGGTTTTGACATACGGAGCGTTGTCGCGAGCGAGCTCCTTGAGCTTCGTGATCGTCTCGCTGCTGAAGGAACTGCCTCCCGCGATGGTCAATGTCAGGGCAGATTTTTCAGGAAGGCAGCGGACTTGACGAATGCACTCGGCAATGACAGTGTCCATCTCGTCCTTTGAGGCGTTGCTGCAGTCCATCAGGAAGATCCGTTTGCCTCTGTGCTCTGTGAAATAGGCACGTTCCATGCGTTCTTTCCTCGTAAAGATTTCGGTGGGTTCGAAGAAAGCTTAAACGAGGGGAGGTGTTTAAGGCAAACAGGAAAGTTTTCATGAAAGATTGCGCAAGGAAATGGCGCCCACCATTTCCTTGCGTTGAGGTGACGTCATCCGGTGCCGGGGACATATTTCCCGACCTGCGAACCGCATGCGTGTTTTATGCTTTCCGCGTGGTGTGCTGGCTATTCTTTGCCGAGCCGCGCTGCGATCTGGGCCGCTACGATGATCATGATGAAGCCAATCAGGGGCATCAGGACATAATCTGCGGGGCTCTGGCTGAAGCGTGGCAGGGACAGGCCGGAAAGCCAGCTGCTGTAAAGCAGGGGGAGGGTTGCAAAGAGCGCGAACAACTTGAACATGAGTCTTCTCCTTTTCTGAAGGGTGCCGGCAAACGGCTTTTGGTCATTTGGTCTGACCATGCATCAGTCGTGCCATAAATTATCAGATAGGGTTGCGCTCACAACCTTTCAAAATGCCTGGAGATTTTTTGTTGTTTTGATGTCAGAGACGATGTTTTGTCCAATGTGCGGCAAAAAATGCGCAAGATGCTGTGGTTTTTTGACAAACGACCACACGATTGCAGAAGAGGCTCCGGCCGCAGTTCAGCAGATGCGCGGCAGTTGCTCGCCGGCCAGCATTTCGATGGCCCGCAGGCCACCGATGGCGGTGCGCAGTCGGACCTTGCCGGGGGTGACGCCGGTGACTTCGCCGATGATGGCGGCCTGACGGCCGAGGGGGTGTTCCCTGAGGATGGCCAGGGCCTGGTCGGCGGCGTCGGCCGCGACGAAGGCGAGCAGCTTGCCCTCGTTGGCGACGAACAGCGGATCAAGTCCGAGGATGGCACAGGCGCCGCCGACGGCGTCGTTGACGGGAAGGGTCGCCTCGTTGAGGGTGATTTCGACCGCGGACTGCAGGGCAATTTCCTTGATCGTGGTGGCGACGCCGCCACGCGTCGGGTCGCGCAGGACGTGCAGTCGGTCGCCCAGCGTCTCCGCGAGCAAACGGACGATGCCATTCAGCGGGGCGCAGTCGCTGACGATGTCGCTCTGCAGGTCCAAGCCTTCGCGACTGGCCAGCACCGCCATGCCGTGGTCGCCGATGGTGCCGTTGATCAGGATCTTGTCGCCGACCCGCGCGCCATTGCCGGAGATGACCAGGTCATGTTCCAGCACACCGATCCCCGAGGTATTGATGAACAGCTTGTCGGCCTTGCCGCGCGGCACGACCTTGGTGTCGCCGGTGACGATCCGTACTCCGGCATCCTGAGCGGCGCGAGACATGCTTTCGAGAATACGTTTCAGATCAACGATGGCAAAACCTTCTTCGATGATCAGGCCGACACTCATTGCCAAAGGGGTTGCGCCGGCCATGGCCAGGTCGTTGACCGTTCCATGCACCGCCAAGGCGCCGATGTCGCCGCCGGGGAAGAAGAGCGGGTCAACCACGTAAGAGTCGGTCGTGAAGGCCAGGCGTCCTTGAGGTGCGGAGAGGACCGCCGCGTCGTTCTCTTCGCCGGGAATGCCGCCGGAGAGGATCGGCAGGATCAGATCGTCCAGCAATTGATGACTCAGCTTGCCGCCGCTGCCGTGGCCGAGGAGGATAATGTCGGATTTCATGTTTGCTCCAGGTGCTAGAGGCTAGGGGCTGGGGGCCGGTTCGGACATTGGCCCTTGCCAGTCCCTAGCCCCTGAACCCTAGTCCCCGTATTTGTACTCGGCCGCGCAGGTCCCCTCGCTGGACACCATGCACGCGCCAACCGGGTCTTCCGGCGTGCAGACGATGCGGAACAGCGGGCACTCTTCCGGGCGTATTTTCCCCTTGAGGATTTCGCCGCACAGGCAGCCACTGTGCTCCTGTGGCTGCTCGACTGCAACCGGCAGCTGTTCGGCCGCATCGAAGGCGGCATACTCGGGACGTAGCTTGAGGCCGCTCCCCGGGATGTCGCCGATGCCGCGCCAGCGGGCGGTGCAGGGTTCGAACACGCGGTAGAGGATCTCGCGTGCCTTCGGGTTGCCGTCGGGGCGCACGATGCGGCTGTATTCGTTTTCGACCCGGGCCTCTCCGGCGACCACCTGGCGGGCCAGCAACAAGATTCCCTGCAGCATGTCGAGCGGTTCGAAGCCGGTCACCACGCAGGGGACATGCTGATTATCGACCAGCGGCTGATAGGCGTTGGCACCGATGATGGCGCTGACGTGGGCCGGGCAGAGGTAGCCGTCCACCTGGAGCTGCGGGTCGCTGGCGAGCACTGCCATGGGAACGGGAATGGTCTTGTGGCTGCCGAGGATGAAGAAGTTGCCGAGGTTCCGGCGTTCCGCCTCGAGCACGGCACCGGCGATGGTCGGTGTGGTCGTTTCAAAACCGACGCCGAGAAAAACCACGTCACGTTCGGGGTTGTGTCCGGCCAGAGCGACCGCGTCAAGAGGGGAGTAGACGACCTTGATGGTCGCACCGTTTGCCTGCTCGCGCAGCAGGCTGCTGCTGGAACCCGGCACGCGGACCATGTCGCCGAAAGTGGCGATCAGGGTGTCGGGCCGGCGGGCCAGCGCGACGGCATGATCGACGTAATCAACCGGAGTGACGCAGACCGGGCAACCCGGCCCGGAGATCAGGCGAATCTTGTCCGGCAGCAGGGCGCGGATGCCGTGCTGGTAGATGGCCATGGTGTGTGTGCCACACACCTCCATGAGAGTCATGGTGCCAGGCCACTCACGTACCGTGCCGGCGATGGCTTCGAGCAGTCCCCTGGCGACGACAGGATCGCGATATTCGCTGGCGTGCTTCATTCCGGGTTCAACCCCGCATCGAGAGCTTCCCGCAAGGCCTGCAACGTCAGCTGCGCCTCGTGCTCGTCGATCTTCTCGATGGCGAAGCCGGCGTGGATCAACACATAGTCGCCGATCTTGACTTCGTCGAGCATCATCAGGCTGGCCTCGCGCCGTACGCCGTCGATTTCGCAGACCGCCAAATCATTGTCGATGGATTTCACCAGCATGGGAACAGCCAGGCACATGTCACTCGCTCCTTTGTCGCTCGCTCCCGGTTCGCGAAGTGCGAAGCACGAGGTCCGACAATCGATTTATCACGCTACGCGCCTTGCGCCTCGCGCTTCCGACGAACCCCCATCGCCAGCCAGTCGTACCATCGCTGCATGCCGGCACCGCTCTGACACGAGAGCTCGAAAATTTCGATGTGCGGATTGACCTGCCGGGCAAAGGCTTTGCATTGCTCGAGGTCAAAACGCAAATAGGGGAGCAGGTCGATCTTGTTGACCAGCAGCAGATCGGCCGCCTGGAACATCTGCGGGTACTTGAGCGGCTTGTCCTCGCCTTCGGTGACGGACAGTACGGCGACCTTGTGGTCTTCGCCCAGATCAAACGACGCCGGGCAGACCAGGTTGCCGACATTCTCGATCATCAGGATGTCGGTCGCTGCCAGATCAAACCCGTCGACACCGTGACCGACCATGTGGGCGTCGAGGTGGCAGCCGGTGCCGGTGTTGATCTGCCTGACAGGGACGCCGGTGGCGGCGATACGGTCGGCGTCGTTGGAGGTCTGCTGATCGCCTTCAAGCACGGCAAAGCGCAAGCTCTGCCGCAGATCGGCAAGGGTCCGCTCCAAAATCGAAGTTTTGCCTGAACCGGGGGAGCTGACCAGGTTGAGGACCAGCAAGTGCGTTTCGATGAAACGCGCCCGGTTGATCGCCGCCAGCCGATCATTCTTGGCGAGCAGGTCCTCCTCGATGCGGATCGTTCGGGATTTCTGCGCGTGGTGATGGTGGTGGCCGGACGTGGTGCTGCAGCCGCAGTTGATGCACATGTCAGTCGATCTCCATCTCCAAAAATCTCATTTCACGGCCTTGCAGAATTTCCAGCGCCAGGCAGTCGCAGGCCGGGCAGACGTAGCTCAATGCCTCGATCTCCACCTGTTCACCGCAGGCCTGGCAGCGCCCGATGCCGGGGGTATGCCGGATGTCAAGGCGTGCGCCCTCCGCCAGGGTCCCTTTGCTGCAGACGTCGAAGGCGAACTCGACCGCATCGGCCATGACTCCGGACAGCGCGCCGATTTCCACGGTGACGCTGCGGATCGCCGCGGCATTTTCACGGTCGGCGTAGCCGATGGCGAGGTCGACGAGGCTTTGCGTCAAGCTGAGTTCGTGCAAATATCGGCTCTCATCAGAAAAGGGTTCAGTTGCAGGCCGGGTGTTCACTATAAAGAGGATATCGACATAAAATCAACCTTAGAGGCAAATCTATAATTGGTAATAAAAGACGTCCGGTGATTTTAAGCGCTGGCATGCAGCCTTTAGGCATTCCTGATGCAGTAAGCTAATATATCCATTTGCTGTCCCAAGAGGAGAATTGCATCATGAAATGTGCTTTGGTCGTTGATGACGAACCCCTTCTGCGCCGTCAAGTTGCCGAAATTGTTGCCGGATATGGTTTTGACGAGATTCTTGAAGCGGAGAATGGCGTGCAGGCGCTCGAGATTGCGACGCATCGCGAGGTCCTGCTGGTGGTGATGGATGTCGGTATGCCTGTCATGGATGGTGTCACGGCTGCGGAAAAAATAGGCAAGGTGCGTCCTGTTCCCATCGTCCTGGTCACGGCCAGCACGGATGCTGACACGATCGAGCGCGCGCGGCTTGCCGGCGTCATGAACTACGTGGTCAAGCCGGTTCGTGCCGAGCAGCTCCATGTGGCTGTCGAGTTGGCGATCCACCAGTTCGTGGAGCTGTCCGGATTGCGCGATGAGGTCGCATCGCTCAGGGAGACGCTTGAAACCCGCAAGCTGGTTGAACGCGCCAAGGGGGTCTTGATGCGTCGCGGCATGGATGAGCCGCAGGCGTTTCGCCGGCTGCAGAAGCTGGCCATGGACAAGCGGACTTCGCTGCGCCAGGTTGCAGAGGCGATTCTCCTGACTGAAGAATGACCGCCGAAGGCGTGCGGCGTATTTTCGCGGAGAAGTGCTATAATGATCTCCACGTTGACTTCGGGAGACTTTATGAAAAATTCAGCGGAAGACCAGTGCATCGATAAGTCAAACCATGGCTTGCATATCTGCCAGTTGACCCGAAAGGGCCTGCTGGACGAAGTGGCATCGCGTACGGAGAACCCGCGTTTTGTCTGTCATAATTGCAACGCTTCGGCCAATCGGGACGATGATTTGTGCAACCCGAGCCCCCTGGCAAAAAACCAATAAACTGACTGAAGAAATGGAGACGGGTATGGCTGTGTGGTGCTGTGAAAAGTGTGGATACGTCAAAGAAGGCCGTTGCAAACCGAAGAAGTGCCCCACTTGCAACGAACAGACGGTGTTCGTCAAGCAGGAAGGTTCTGCCTGACGAGGCCCTGTGACCGTCCCCCGGTCTGCCATGCCGACAACAACACGAGGGCCCGCCGTTTCGGGGGCCCTCGTGTTGTTGTCGGCATGGCAGACCGGGGGACGGTCACAGGGCCTCGTCAGGCAGAACCTTCCTGCTTGACGAACACCGTCTGTTCGTTGCAAGTGGG
>JBFIMV010000113.1:0-7162 GCA_041611575.1 Desulfuromonadales bacterium
GTTCAGCCTAGCGGCGGCCTGGATCACCATGACATATCCGGCCAGGCTCGCCTGGGAGCTCAGGGCGTCCATTTTCTGCGCGCGGGTCGTGCGCGGAACCATCTCCACGCTGATCGCGCTGACGCCTCGGTCCTTCAGCTTTTCAATCAGCGGCCGCTCGTTGAACGGGTCCAGATAACTGATATGGACGGCGCCCTTTTTCAGCTGCGCAACCTCATCGGCCGCAGGTTTATGCAACCGCAGCACGATATCCGCCGCAGCGAACAGCTCCCGACGTTCGCCGGCCACCCGGGCTCCGGCCTGCCGGTAAAGTTCGTCGGCATAGCCGCAACCGGAGCCAAGCCCTGCCTCCACCAACACATCGGCCCCGGCGTGCGTCAGTCTGCCGACATTGTCCGGGGTCATAGCAGTCCGTTTATCCGCAGGTCCGGTCTCGTTGGGAATGGCGATCAAGGTCATGCTGCTCTTCTCCCTTTCCAGGCGCTATCGAACGAAGAATCTGCCAATGCATCAAGATTATCACAACTTGCAGACATAATTAGGGACGCTTCCCATTTAATCATGCAAACCCCCGCTCCGGACGAAACCTGACCCGTACTGCCGCCATCTTTACCGAAACTTTATCCCGCTCACATCATGACTTCATAGAGTTGGGTTACAATACAGTATCGATGAAGAGCAACCCGGGCAGAAAGCGCCGGGATGAATTGATGGAGGACTTATGAGAACGATGATCTTGACATTGCTGGCCCTGACGGTCGTCATGATCGGCCTGGGCATGAGCATGGAAAAGAAAGCAGACAAAGCGAAAGCGACATCGAAGAACGCGACGGCAGTGTTCGCCGGCGGCTGCTTCTGGTGTACCGAAGCCGACTTCGAAAAGGTCCCAGGCGTCAGCGAGGCCATTTCCGGCTATACCGGCGGCAAGGAGGTCAACCCGACCTACGAGCAGGTCGCCTCCCACGCCACCGGGCACATCGAAGCGGTCAGAGTAAATTACGACCCGTCGGTGGTCAGCTACGCCCAGCTGGTCGAATGGTTCTGGCGCCACGTCGACCCGACCGACGCCGGCGGCCAGTTCGTCGACCGCGGCGCCCAGTACCGCAGCGCCATCTTCTACGCCGACGAGGAGCAGCGCCGCATCGCCGAAGCCTCGAAGCAGAAGCTTGCCGCTTCGAACCACTACAACAAGCCGATCGTCACCGAAATCCTCCCCCTGGGCGACTTCTACGTGGCCGAGGACTATCACCAGGACTATTACAGCGTCAATTCGTTCCGCTACAGCTGGTATCGTGCCGGTTCCGGGCGCAACCAGTTTCTCGAGCGTTCCTGGGGCAAGGAGGGTCTGAAATTTACCGCGATCGAGCAAGCCTTTCCCGAGCTGAAGCCGATGGCTGCACAGATGAAGCACGATGACATGCAGCAGATGAAGTCCGACGAGAAACCGATGCAACATGACGACAGGAAGATCATGGACAAGGGGACGGAGCAGACCATGAAGCAGCAACGCAGCTATGTGATCCCCGATGATGCGCAGCTGCGCAAGCAATTGACTCCGCTGCAGTACGAGGTGACACGCAACAACGGCACCGAGCGGCCTTTCAACAACACCTACTGGGACAACCACGAGGCCGGCATCTACGTCGACGTGATCTCCGGTGAGCCGCTGTTCAGCTCGATCGACAAGTACGACTCAAGGACCGGTTGGCCGAGCTTCACCAAACCGCTGGAGCCGGCCAACATCGTCGAGCATGAAGACCGCAGCTTCTTCACCGTGCGCACCGAGGTCCGCAGCAGGCACGCCGACTCCCACCTGGGACATGTCTTTGACGACGGCCCCGCGCCGACCGGCTTGCGCTACTGCATGAACTCGGCAGCGATGCGCTTCATCCCGGCAGCCGACCTGGAGAAGGAAGGCTACGGCGAGTACGCGGCGTTGTTCAAATGATGAAGTGATTTATTAAACAGTGATATTGATGTACCTGGAATACGGGGACACAAGGATATGTGTCCCCGATTTATGCGAGCCTGCCAAGCCACGCCATGATCCTGCCGTGGTGTGAGCCCTGCCAGTAGAGCCGGTCGCACTCGGCACACCGGTGGAAGGTGTCGTAGTATCGCCTGGTCTTCGGCTCCAAACGATGCAGGACCTCTTCCTTGGCCACCGGCTGGGTCAAACCGTTGCAGACCGTGCAACGCAGCCACGGCCGGATTTCGTCTTGCAGTTCATAGCGCGCCAGCAGGGCATCAACCTGCGCATCGACCGCATCGGAACGCACCAGGCAACCGTGGACCACCCGGCGTTGGCGGAGGATCCCCAGGTCGCGCGTCAGCAGGATCCGCCCCTGCTCAAGCGCCAGGGTTATGAGCTCGTCATCGTCGCAGTCATTGCGGTAAAAACAGTCAAAGCCGAGCAGGCGCAGCCGCCGTGCCAGCTTGCCGAGGTGGACGTCAAGAGCGAAGGTCGCCGGGCGTGGCACCGGCGGCGCGAGGTGCAGTATCGGCGTCGCCGGTGCAGTGGTCCGCGGCGGGTAGACGTCGATGGCATCACCGTTTTGCAGCTGGTAGGCGAAGTCGACCGAGCGGCCGTTGGCGAGGATGACATCCACCTCGGTGTGCGGCACCCCCATCGCCTCGATCGGGTCCTTGACGCCGGGATGTTCGCGGAAGCGGTAAACGATCGGTCGGACGCGATATCTGCGCACCAGCAGCTCATCGAGATCACCATGAAAGTCAAAACGGGCCGAATGCTCCATCAGCATCCCCCCGTCACGGCGCGACCGCTGCAATGCACTGCGGATCGTCGTTGGCCGTGCGGTTGACCCGTCGCGATACCGGCCGGGAGACGAGCCATGCGTCCGGGCAGGGGGCCATCAGCGCCTGCAGTGCCGCCAAGTCGTCCCCCTCTTCGATTTCCAACCAGAGTGAAAATGCATCCGGCGGCAGAATGACCGGCATGCGCTCGTGGATCAGCGCAAGGGCGGCGTTGGCAGAGGTGGTCAGGATGGCGCAGGTTTCCACGACCTGGCCGTCGTCAGCCCTCCAGGTCTCCCAAAGACCGGCCATCGGCATCGGTGCCCCGTCCGCCATGCGGATGTAATGCGGCACCTTCCCTTCCCCGGTCTTCTGCCATTCGTAAAAACCGCTGGCCGCAACCACGCAGCGCCGCTGGCGGAACGCCTGCCGGAATGACGGCTTCATGGCCGCCGTCTCGCTGCGGGCGTTGATCAGACCCGACCTTGCATCCTTCGCCCAGTGCGGCACCAGCCCCCAGCGCAGCCAGTCGAGACGCCGTTCTCCGGAGGCGGCGCGCACCACCGGCACCGCCCGGGACGGCGCGACATTGTAGCTTGGCGCAAAGGCCGCGACAGCGGGAAGCCCGAAGTAGCCGGCGAGGACTTCCGCCGGATGTTCGATGACGAATCGGCCGCACATGAGTCAAGGATAGCGGAGTTGGACAGGAGTGTAAAACCGGTGGGGAATGAAAACCCTGCTGCCGGGGGTCACGACTGCGCATGCCCCCGGCGCCTGCAACCTATTACCCGGGACCGGGGTAGACGTCTCGCAAAGGATAGACATGCCCGTCCCAGACCGCGTCGAAACGCTCCTTGTCGAAAGCCGGCGGCTGGATGATCTCGAGGGCCAGCTGTTTCTGTTTATCCGTCGCGGTCGACTTGTTGAAAATATCCAGCGCGTAGCGGGACATGTCGCGCACCATGAAGTCGAAGATCTGGTCGAGCAGCACATCGTCCAGCCCGGTGAAGCTGGATCGGTTCTCAAGGATGAGCTGGCCGTAGGCGATCAGGGTAAAGCACTCGCCCAGGCCGAGAAGGAAGTCGATATCCCTGACCTGCGCCTCGTCGGGGCCGGCCTTGATCAGCAGCTTCCTGAACAGCTCGATCTGCCGCTTGAAGACCTCGACGTTGGGCAGCGTGACCGAATCATAAGCGATGCGGTAATCATGGAACTGCACCTTGCCCAGGCCGCGTGTCGGTCCCTGCTGCATCAGGAAGGCATCGTCGGCAGGGTCGTTGCGCTTGGCCACGACCGGGAACTCGCCGGGATTGAAGAGGAAGTTTTTCATGAACTTAATCACCAGCGCCATGTTGACATGCGCCGTGCCCTCCAGCTTGGGGAGCATGCCGATGGCGTGGCCGGCGATCTCGAAGAACGGTTCGCTCTCGAAGCCCTTGGCGGCGATGACCTCCCACAGCAGCCGGATCACCTCTTCGCCCTGGGTGGTGACCTTCATCTTCACCATCGGGTTGTAAAGCAGGTAGCGACGATCCTGCGGGCTTGCTGAACGCATGTAGTCGATGGCCCGGTCGGAGAAGACGCGCATGGCGACCAGCCGGCAGTAGCTGTCGATGAAGAACTGGCGGACGTGGGGGAAGTCGGTGACCGTCTTGCCGTAGAGGTGGCGGTTGGCGGCGTGGTGGAGCGACTCGTAGAAAGCGTGGGTGCACATGCCGACGGAGCCCCAGCCCAGATTGAACTTGCAGACGTTGATCGTGTTCAGCATGTTGTCCCAGGCGACCGGGCCGACCTGCATGATGTCGGCGTCGGTAACCGGGTAGTCATGCAGGGCGATCTCCGCGACGTAGTTGGCCTCGGCCACGGTGTTTTTCACGCACTCGTAGCTCTCATGCCGCGAATCGGTGGCGAAGAACACGTAGTCGCCGCTGTCGGCCAGCTTGGCGAACATCGAGGTGATCGCCGCCTCGTTGCCGTTGCCGATGTAGTATTTGCGGCCGTTGGCGAGATACCGGCCGTCGCCGGTCCGCTTCAACTCCATGCTCGACGAGTAGATATCTGCGCCGTGCTCTTTCTCAGAGAGGCCGAAGGCGAAGACGTGACCGTCCTGCAGCAAGCGGGCGGCCTTCTGCTTGAGCTCCTCGTTCTCGCCCATCCACACCGGGCAGAGACCGAGCATGGTGACCTGGAAGGTGTACCAGTAAGTCAGTCCGTAGAACCCGAGGATCTCGGAGAAGGCTGAGTTGCGCCAGGTGTCCCAGCGGGCATCGTCCGCGCCGTACCCCGCCGGGGTCATCAGGGTGGCGAAGACCTGGTGCTGCTTGACGAACTCGACGAAATCGTAATTCCAGACCCGCTCGTGGAAATCTTTCTTGATCGACTCCAGGCCCTTGTCCTCAAAGAAACGGATCACCTCGTCCATCATCTCACGGGTCTTGCTGTCGGCGTAGTGACGCTGGTTGGTCTTTGGGTCGAAGAGCAGCATGGATTAGTCCTCCTCTGGAGAAATCGGGCCTAGTGCGGCCGCGGATTAAGTTTGCATACGAACCACAGGCCCAAAGCTGCCCGTGCCACGGGGTCGGGGATGATAAGCTACCAGACCAGGTCGCGCAGCAATCGCTTGAGCAGCAGTCGTTCCTCCTGGGAAAACCCGGACAGGAAGTCGGCGTCGAACTGCTGCCGCTGTACTGCCATCTCCTTGGCCGAAGCCAGGGATTTCTCCGTCGGATAGAGTCTCTGGCTGCGCGCATCGCCTTCGTCGGCGCGTTTTTCGATCCAGCCCGATTCGTGAAGCCGCTGAATGACGCCGGACAGGGTCGCCTTGTCAAGAATGAGGATTTTGCCCAGGTCGTTCGCTGACTGGCCCGGATCGTGGACCAGGGCTTCGACGACCAGGTGCTGCAGGTTGGTCAGACCGTAGGGTTCCAGGATCTTCCTGAACTCCCCGTGTGCCTTCTGGTACGCCTTGCCCAGCAGGAACACCGCACAGTCTTTCAGTTCATCATGGAGAGTTGTCACGCTGAGAGCCCCCGCTATTTAAGTTTGCATACAAACTATTTATCAGGATCAGGGGCATTGTCAAGCCGCTTGCTGTCGTTCCTGCCGCACCACCTCCGCATCAGCCCGACAAAGCAGAGACCGGAGACAGATGAAGCCGCCTATTCGCCTGCGGGATATCCCGTTTCAGGGTCTGGTCCAGATAACTCCCAGCCGTATACGCTCAGGTCGACCCGGCATTTTTCATCAAAGCGGACCCCTTCGATCTCCAGCAGGTCACGCTGCAGGACATTCCCTCCGCCATCGGCACGGGGGCTGATCCTGCCCTGGCTGTTGATCACGCGCTGCCAGGGAACATCATGCCTGGCAGGCAGCGCCGCCAGGGCAAAACCGACGGTGCGTGCCGTGCATCCGGCCACCTGCCCAACCCGGCCATAGGTGCTGACATGACCGGATGGAATCTGCCGGACCAGGGCGTAGATCCGTCGGTAAAGCGGGCTGGACATTTTTTTTCAAAACCCTCCCTCAGTATTTTCAGGTAGTTGTAAACACCTGATTTATAGTTGTAATTTTGTTGCTTGACATACCCGCAGGCTGCGATAGAGTCGAATCAAACGGTGACGGAAACGCCGACGAGGAAAGTAGAGCAGACGATTAAAAACCGTCCAAAGGCAGGAGAAAACCCCTCAGCCGGGAAACGCTCGAATAGCCGGACATTAAACACATCCGGAACCCATCGGCGCTAACCGTCATCGTTGTTTTCAGGGGACAGCCTCCAACGCCAGGGGCCACATAACACATGTGGCCCCGTTATTTTTTTGCGACATCCACGCGGATCGTCGCGCTGAAGTAGGTGTAGGGCTTGCCGCCCACATGGGGGAGAGGCACCCACCACAACGCCCACTCGCCGCCGGATTCGGAGACCGTGACCGGAATCTTTGCGAAGCGTTGCTCGCCATAAACAACTTCAGCCTGGCGGACATCCCTGGCCCAGGTCGGTATCCAGGTCGAGAGCCTGGCAAAACAGGCCTGCCAGGCGGTTCGCCCCTGGGGTGAGGTTGTCGCGGCCGACTCGATCGCGTGGCAGTCGCCGACATCCGGGTGCAGCAGGCGGACGTAATTGTACTTCTCGTCCACAACCCCCTGCGCCAGAACCTCCCCTGCTGCGTTGTGTAACGCCACCGTCGCGACTGGCCCATACTGACCCTGTTCGGCAGGCCTGGTCAGACCGTCGACGGAGATATAGAAAGAGGCATGAGTGGCGGCGTGCCAGTAGCCGTAGGCGAGCACGGCACCGGAAAGCAACGCGACGAATCCGAGCACCCGCGGCATCCGGCCGGTTTTTCCAGCCTGCATGGTCATTGCTTATTCACCCAGCCTGCCAAAGATTGAAGCATCACACCCTCTGCGA
>JBFIMV010000114.1:0-7148 GCA_041611575.1 Desulfuromonadales bacterium
ACCTACAATTTCGTGGTCGTTGTCGATGATGCCGAAATGGGGATCACCCTGGTGATTCGCGGCGACGACCATGTCAACAACACGCCGCGCCAGATTCCGATGTACACGGCCCTCGGGTACGACGTCCCCGAGTTCGCTCACGTGCCGATGATCCTCGGTGCCGACAAAAAACGCCTCTCCAAGCGCCATGGCGCCACCTCGGTGATGGATTACCGCGCCATGGGTTACCTCCCCGAAGCCATGGTCAACTACCTGGTGCGGCTCGGATGGTCCTGCGGTGACGAAGAAATCTTCTCCATGGCGGATCTCATCGAAAAGTTCAGCCTCGACAACGTCGGACGTTCCGCCGGCGTCTTCAACCCGGAGAAGCTGCTCTGGCTGAACGAGCACTATATCAAGAACGGTGACCCCGGGCGCCTGGGCGGACTGGTCGCTGAAGTCCTGGCACAGCAGGGAGTCGAGACCACCAAGGGGCCCGACCTGGCCGCTGTCGTAAAAACCTTGCAGGACCGCGCCAAGACCCTGGTCGAAATGGCCGACGGCGCGCGTTTCTACTACCAGGCTCCGACCGTTTATGAAGCCGTGGCAGCGGCAAAGTTTCTGACCGCGGAGAGCCGCCCGGTGCTGGAGCTGTTGATTCGTCATCTCGCAGAGGCCACCGGGTTTGACCTTGCGGCTATAGAAGCTGTTTTCAAGCAGGTGATGGAAGAGAGCGGGCTCAAACTCGGTAAAATCGGGCCGGTGGTGCGGGTTGCGCTTGCCGGGGGTTCCGTCAGCCCGAGCATTTACGAGGTCGTCGCCGTGCTCGGCAGGGAAGAAGTTTTGACCCGGATGAAAAAGGCACTTGCATCGATCAGCTGAAGTCATTATGATGCGCGGGCTGGAGACAAAAAGAGCTTGACACTCCCTGGGTTGTTTGTTAAAAACCCATCCTGCTTTGGGGAGTCGCCAAGCGGTAAGGCAGCGGACTCTGACTCCGCCATTCGAGGGTTCAAATCCTTCCTCCCCAGCCATTAGCAACAACAGGGGAACATTTTCCCCGTGAGAGCATAGTTTCATGCGCTCATCGTCTAGCCTGGCCTAGGACACCGGCCTTTCACGCCGGCGACGGGGGTTCGAATCCCCCTGGGCGTACCACTGCGAAAGCCCTCCTGCACTAGCAGGGGGGCTTTCTCTTTTGCATCCAAAGGGGGATTCGAAGCGCAGCGAGCGCTGCCAGTGGCAGGAGGAGCGAGCGGAGGGGAGCCGACGCAGGAGGACACTTGTGGACGACGTAGTGGGCGAATCCCCCTGGGCGTACCATTCAGGAACCCCGTGACGGAGACGTTGCGGGGTTTTTGTTTTTTGAGTAAAACTTATCGAATCCGGAAGACAGCAATAAAAGCTAGAGGACTCTATGTATACCCGTCTTTTTATATTCGTCTTTGTGATTTTTTGTTCACTGTCACTTGTCTCATGTGCGACGAAAATCGTCCCCACCGAGGTCGATGACCCTGCAGCGGTCGTGCCCCGGGACGCACCGCTGCCCAAGGTCGCGCTGGTCCTCGGCGGTGGGGCGGCGCGCGGTTTCGCCCATGTCGGCGTCATCCGGGCGCTGGAGAAGGAAAAGATTCCGGTCGACCTGATCGTGGGCACGAGCGTGGGGAGTCTCATCGGCGCGATCTATGCCCATGACAGGAACAGCTTCGAGTTGGAATGGACCGCCTTTGCGCTGGAGAAGAATGAATTCTTCGATTATGGCCTGTTGAACGCTTTTACCGGGATGGGCATTGCCAAGGGGGACAAGCTCGAGGCCTTCGTCAAGAACAAGATCCCGGTTGCCGACATCGAAAACCTCAAGGTTCCCTTTGTCGCGGTCGCCACCGACCTGAACCGGGGGACCAGGGTGACGCTGGATTCCGGTTCGATTGCCAGGGCCGTACGGGCCAGCAGCGCCATCCCGGGCGTGTTCCAGCCGGTGGAACACCAGGGCAAGCTCCTGGTTGATGGCGGGGTGATCGACAACGTCCCGGTCTCCGTCGCGAGGGAGAGGGGGGCCGATATCGTGATCGCTGTGGATATCGGCCAGCAGGTGGCCAACTTCAAGATCGAAAACGTCATCGACGTGATGCTGCAGTCGATCACGATCATGGGCGCCGAAAACGCCAAGGTCAAAAAACGCGACGCCGACGTCCTGATCACGCCGAGCATCGGCGACGTGGGCAGGCTCGACTTCACCCAGAAGAAAAGGAGCATGCAGGCCGGGATCGAGGCGACGGAGAAAATGATTCCCGAGATCAGGGCGAGGATTGAAAAGTGGCAGGAAGCCAGGTTGGCGCAGAGGTGATTCCTCCGGATCCGTATGCACACTGAATGGTTGAAATCAGAGTCCCGGATGAACGTACAAGCTGCCGGCTGGCTCGCCGTTTTCGGTTCCGCCTTCTTTTTCTACCTGGCGACCCTGATCATCCGCTGGTCTGCCGACCACGTGACCATCGGCTCCGCCTATTTCGTCTTTGCCAGGTTCCTGCTCGGCTTCCTCGTCGTTTCCCTGACCATGATCGCGCAGAAGCAGAAGCTGCAACCCAAACGCTTCCATTATCTTTTCGGCCGCACGGTCGCCAACACCGCTGCGGTGTTCTGCTTCTACAAGTCCGTGGAGATGGGGTCGGTGGCTGAAGCCAATATCCTCAACATGACCTATCCACTGTTCGTCGCGGTCTTCTCCTGGTTTTTCCTGAAGGGGCAGCGCGACCTGTTCACATCGGTCATTGTCCTGGTGGCCTTTGCCGGAGTCTGGATGGTGCTTGCGCCGGGAGACATCCGCTTCAGCCTGGCAAATCTCTGGGGACTCGGTTCCGGAATAACGGCCGCAGTTGCGGTTCTTTACCTGAATGTCAGCAGACGCTACCATGATTCGCAGACCATCCTGTTCTTCATGTTCGGCCTGGGCATGGTGATGATTCTGCTCTTGTTTCACGACGCCATCTTCATGCCGGATGCCGAGGTCCTTTTCTATCTGCTGAGCTGTTCGATCGCGGGTGTCCTCGGGCAGTACCTGTTCACTTACGGTTTTCTTTATGTCACCGCCGTGGAAGGCTCCATCATCTCTTCCAGCCGGATTCTGCTGGCGGCCCTGCTCGGGCCGATGCTGGTCGCGGACCCGGCACTCACGGTCATCGGCTGGTGTGGTGCGGTGCTGATTTTTTCCGCAAACGCGGCACTCGCGTTCAGAAGGGTCTGATTTGAAAATTCACGGCCATGATGTTCTGCACCACATAAAAAAAGACCCTGACGGGTCATCGAACAGCATCTCGTCAGGGCCTCTGCGCGGATTCTCTTGTTTGGTTTTTGGTCAGCGGTGCATGTAGGTCAGGCAGTCGGCCTGGTTCTTTTTCATTCCTACCGTAATGCTTGGGGCGCTGCATTCGTAATCCTTGTTGTGCTTGCAGTCGGAGAGCTTGCAGGCGCCGACACCGGCGGTCATATCCATAACGCCGCCGTGGCGGTCGGCTTCGAAAAATGTGTCGCAGGACGGGTCGCCATCCGGTTCGCCGACCGTGATCGCCATGGCGTGGCAGGCCTTGCGGGTGTTGTAGGCACAACTTTCGACAGAGCACATCTTTACTTCAGGCATTTTCATTCCCATGGTTAGCTCCTCTTCTGCGCAGAAGCCGATGGTTAAAAATACCACCTGAAACGACCGGGTCAAGTCGTCATGCCGGTTTTAAGTACCTGTTCCATAGTCGTTTTCTTATGGAGAATTGTTTCGTTCTGCCGGGGTTGACAGGTCTTCGCCTGTTGAACACGGCAACGCAGCGTGCCAATCTGCTGACTTGTTGAGCGTGCGATTACCTGAGCGGGAAATCATTTCTTGATTTATCAGAACCGTTATCCTGTAATGACTGAATTCCTGTAATTCTCTCTGGCCAAGGAACACACCATGAAGGCACTGGTTAAATCAAAAGCGTCCCCCGGCCTCTGGCTGGAGGAGCTTGCCGAACCGAAGGTCGGCATCAACGATGTCCTGATCAAGGTGAAGCGCACCGCGATTTGCGGCACGGATATGCATATCTACAATTGGGATGACTGGGCGCAAAAGACCATTCCCGTCCCCATGGTTGTCGGGCACGAATTCGTCGGCGAGATCGTTGCGGTCGGCTCCAATGTCATTGATTTCCGTCCCGGCCAGATCGTCTCCGGAGAAGGGCACGTGGTCTGCGGGCGTTGTCGCAACTGCATGGCCGGCCGCCGTCATCTCTGTGCCCGCACGAGCGGGGTCGGCGTGGATCGCCCGGGGGCTTTTGCCGAGTATCTTGTGCTGCCCATGTCGAACGTGTGGGAGCACCGCCCGGGGATCGATCTGGATGTGGCCGCGCTGTTCGATCCTTTGGGCAATGCCGTGCATACCGCCCTGCAGTATGATCTCCTCGGGGAAGACGTGCTGATCACCGGTGCCGGCCCGATCGGCTGCATGGCAGCTGCCGTCTGCCGTCACGCAGGGGCCCGGCATGTCGTGATCACCGATGTCAACCCCCGCCGCCTGGAGCTGGCCAGGACATTGGGCGCAACTTGTGTGGTGGACGTTCGCCGGGAAAGCATCGCCGATGTACAAAAGCGATTGGGCATGTCGGAAGGCTTTGATGTGGGCCTCGAAATGTCCGGAAACCCTTCGGCTTTTAAAGACATGCTGGCCAACATGTGTCACGGCGGCAAAGTTTCGATCCTGGGGATCCCGGGCAGCGACGTGGCGATCGACTGGAACGTCGTGGTGTTCAACATGCTCACCTTGAAAGGGATCTACGGTCGTGAAATGTATGAAACCTGGTACAAGATGTCGGTGATGATCGAGTCGGGACTGGATGTTTCGCCGATCATCACCCATCGGCTGCACTATACGGAGTTCGAACAGGGCTTTGCCGCCATGAATGCCGGAGAGGCCTGCAAGGTCATCCTGAATTGGGAATCCTGAGCTCAAAACGACAAGAGGAGTAAACCTCTCGCCTGAGAAGGGGCTGCGTGATGTACGGTGATTTTCTAGATCATTTAAGTGCCGAACTGAAAGGCATTGAGTCTGCCGGCCTGTTTAAACGCGAACGTTTGATCACGACTCCGCAGGGCGCCCATGTCGGCGTCAGCAGCGGTGGCGAGGCGCTGAACCTCTGCGCCAACAACTACCTCGGCCTGGCCCAGCATCCCGAAGTCAATGCCGCGGCGAGAGCGGGGCTGGAGGAGTGGGGTTTCGGCATGGCGTCGGTTCGCTTCATCTGTGGGACCCAGACCCTGCACAAAAAGCTCGAAGACCGGCTCAGCCGGTTCCTTGGTACCGAGGATACCATCCTCTATCCATCCTGCTTCGATGCGAACGGCGGGCTGTTCGAAACTCTCCTGGGTGAGGAGGACGCGGTCATCTCCGACGAACTCAATCACGCCAGCATCATCGACGGTGTCCGTCTGTGCAAAGCGCGCCGCTACCGCTACCGCAACAGCGACATGGCCGACCTGGAAATGCAGCTGCAGGCCGCGGAGAGAGACGGTGCGCGGTTCAAGCTGATAACCACCGACGGGGTTTTCTCCATGGACGGTTATATCGCCAGGGTTGATGAAATCTGTGCCCTGGCGGAAAAATATAACGCCCTGGTGCACGTCGACGATTCGCATGCCACCGGCTTTATCGGCTCCGGCGGTCGCGGCACCCACGAGTACCGGGGCTGCATGGAGCGGGTCGATATCATAACCGGCACCCTGGGCAAGGCCCTCGGCGGTGCCAGCGGCGGCTTCACCAGCGCGCGCCGGGAAGTTGTCGCCCTGCTGCGGCAGCGCTCGCGCCCGTACCTGTTCTCCAACACGGTGGCGCCGCCGGCGGTGGCCGGAGCCTTGAAAGCCCTTGAGCTGGTCAGTGAATCGAGCGCATTGCGCGATCAGCTGCGTGACAACACGGCGGTCTTTCGCGCGGGACTGGAGCGGCACGGCTTTGAGCTCCTGCCGGGCGAGCATCCCATCGTCCCGGTGATGCTGCACGATGCCGTGATCGCAGGAAAGTTTGCCGACGCCATGTCGGCGCAGGGTATCTTCGTGGTCGCTTTTTCCTACCCGGTGGTGCCGAAAGGCAAAGCCCGCATCCGCACGCAGATGTCAGCCGCCTTGACGCCGGATGATCTGGATTTTGCGATTGAAGCCTTCGGGCGGGTGAAGAGGGCGCTGCAACTCTAACCGGTTTGCCGCGATGAGCCTGTCAAAATCTTCGAGTTGCTCAGGTTCTGTTTGTGTAAGCATCATTTTTTGCATGTGCTCTTGCAAATCGCCATTTTTGATTAATAATTAGCGATAGCGCGATAAACGCGTACACCTGCACGGTGATTTCATGATCTTGCACGAAAGGAGCAGGCAATGGCTGCAAAATTTGAATTGAAGAAATCCAAGGACGGACAATTTATGTTCAACCTGAAGGCTGCCAATGGCCAGGTGATCTTGACCAGCGAGCTTTACAAGACGAAGGCCAGCGCTGAGAACGGCATTGAATCTGTACGCAAGAACTCTGCACGCGAGGGGGCTTTTGAAGTGAAGAGCAACTCCAGGGGAGAGCCTTATTTCATCTTGAAGGCAACCAACGGCCAGGAGATCGGACGCAGTGAATACTATTCCTCAAAGTCTTCCATGGACAACGGCATCGCCTCCGTAAAGAAGAACGCCCCCGAAGCCAGGTTGAGTGATATATCGGCTTAAGACGATAAAGGTTGCAGGGTGGTTTCGGCCACTCTTGTGCCGGATAGAAGCAAAGTGGCCTCTCAGAAATGTGGGGCCGTTTTGCTTTCCGGCCAACGGGTCCGGCACCCCTTTTGCGAGGTATGACCAATGTCCTGGTTGCTGCTGGTTCTTGTCGGTGCGATGCTGCTGGTAACGCTCGTCCTGCTGCTGCAGGTCGTGATTGCGAAATTTGTCGGCAGGAACACCAGGAAAACCCATAACGACCGATGATTGCCGATGACATTGACGGTTGACCTGCCACAGGCTCTCGCGTAAATATTGACTCGCCCCGTCAGAGAAAGAGTCGCACATGAACGAATACTCCTGCGCTGCGCCGGACCTCAACCTCGACCCGCAGCATTACAGTTTCTGGATGCCGCCGGAAGACCGGTCGGTTCTTACCGGCCCGGACCAGACTCCGG
>JBFIMV010000115.1:0-7138 GCA_041611575.1 Desulfuromonadales bacterium
AAACACAAATGTTTTTGGGCTGGAGTATATATTGAATTTTGAATAAAATAATCCTTTGAATCAAGATGAAGGGACTCACCATGCTGCGCAAAATGATTCTACCCCTTGTTCTGTTCGTACTCGCCTTACCGTTACTGACCGAAGCGGCCTCGCGCAACCTGGCGCCTCGCGAAGCCGCTGCAATGCTTGGCCAGAATAAAGATATGTTTCTCCTCGATGTGCGGACCTTCGAAGAGTACCGGCAGCTTCGACTGGACGGAGCACGCCTGGTGCCGATCGATCAATTGACCAGCCGAATGGCCGAAATTCCGCGTTCCCGCCCGATTCTGGTCTACTGTGCCGTCGGTTCACGCAGCTCCCAGGTGGCCGGTTACCTGGTGAGGCAAGGGTATGGCGAGGTGTATAACCTTTCCGGCGGAATATATACATGGGCCCAGCAAGGGCTGCCGATCCTGCAGGGCGGGCCGTGAACATGGTTTTGAATTGTGAGTTCTAAGTTGTAAGTTTAGGAGCTGTCCCTGTTGCGGTGAGAAGGGCGGGGCGAGGTTGCCGTAGCCATGGAGACTCCGCTCGCCGCCGTAGAGCAGGGTCAGGGCCATGGCGATCAACAGCAGAATGGCCAGGATGATGATGAGCAGGTCGGGCCGGCGTTCGGGCATTTTGCCTCCGGGAAACATGTACCGCTGGAAATGAAAGCATAACAGATATGGTGCGTCCCTTCATCTGGGCTCATCGCGGTGCTTCCTGCGCCGCTCCGGAAAATACCATGGCCGCATTCTCCCGGGCGTTGGAGAGCGGCGCCGACGGGATCGAGCTCGATCTGCACCTGTCGCGTGACGGGGTGCCGGTCGTTATCCACGACGAGACCCTGGAGCGCACGACTTCAGGTCAGGGGCCGGTGGTGCAGCTGGAAGCTGCAGAGTTGCAGCAACTTGATGCCGGCAGCTGGTTTTCGCCGGAATTCGCCGGCGAACCCCTGCCGACCCTTGCCGAGGTTCTGGAAGTTTACGGCGGGAAACTGCGCCTCAACCTCGAAATCAAGCAATTCGAGGCCGGCTCGGCGGTCCTCGCGTTACTGCGGCATCACCCCAACGTCGACATCGTCGTCTCGTCCTTTGATCACGACCTGCTGCGCCGGATGCGCGCGGTCGATCCTCTCCTGCCCCTGGCTGTGCTGCTCGACGAGGGCAATTGGCGGCGTGCGCTGCAAACTGCCGTCGCGCTTGATGCCCGCACCTTTCATCCGGCGGCCGAGCTGGTCACCAGGCCGATGGTCTCCGCCTGTTCGCACGCCGGAGTGTCGGTGCATGTCTGGACTGTCGACGACCCGGGCCGCGCCAGAAGCCTCGTTCGAGCCGGAGTCAGCGGACTCTTTACCAATGACCCCCTGCGCATGAGGGCCGCCTTTCCCGCTTGATCCTCATGCGGCTTGAACTCCTGCAAGGTCTGCGTTAAACTTCCCGCCCTGACAAACAGACCAAGCAAGGGAAAACCGATGCAAACCACCTCCGACCTCTCTCCCCTGGCCAGGCTTCTCGGTGAGCAGGCCAGGTCCGCCGGTGGTCTGAGCTTTGCGGCCTTCATGGAGCAGGCGCTTTACCACCCGGAATACGGTTACTATATGACCGCGCGGCAGCGAATCGGCAAGGCCGGGGATTTCTTCACTTCCAGCAGCGTCAGCGCCCTGTTCGGGCGTCTCGTGGCGCGACAGTTGGCGCAGATGGACGAACTCCTCGCCGGAGACACCTTCGAGATTGTCGAACAGGGTGCGGGGGAGGGGCATCTGGCGCTGGATGTGCTCGACGGGTTGGCTGCCGAGTTCCCCGAGGTCTATGCACGCATCGTATACCGCCTGATAGAAGTGAGCCCGGACAACCGGCAACACCAGGCCAGGGTTTTGACCGCGCACGCAGACAAGGTTGCCTGGTGCGACGCTCAAGACTGGTCGATCGCCTCCGGCTGTTTTCTTTCCAACGAGCTGGTCGATGCTTTTCCGGTGCATGTCGTCGAAAAGCACGCCGGTGGTCTGCAGGAAGTCTTCGTCGTCAACCGCGACGGAGTGCTGGGTGAGGAGCTGCGGCCGGCGACTGACAGCCGGCTGACAGAATATTTCGACTGGCTCGGTCTTGGTCCCATCGAGGGCAACCGTGCCGAAGTCAACCTTGCCGCACCCGAATGGATGCGGCAGGTCGGGCGGCGCATTGCGCGGGGATTCGTCCTGACGGTCGATTACGGTTATGCCTCGAGAGAACTCTACGCTCTCCACCGCAGGGCAGGCACGTTGATGTGTTATTATCGCCACCGGGCCGATGACAACCCCTACACGATGGTCGGTGAAAAGGATATTACCGCACATATCGATTTCAGTGCTTTGCAGAAGGCCGGTCACGAGGTCGGGCTGACCTCCTTGTGGTTCGGTGAACAGTACCGTTTCCTGCTGGGCCTGGGGTTCTTTGAGGAACTGGTGAAAATGGAGGCTGCCGCCAGTGACGAACGTGAGGCGCGCGCGCTGCGACTGACGCTGAAGAACCTGATCATGCCCGACGCCGGCATGGGGGAGACCTTCAAGGTCCTGGTGCAGGGAAAGGGCGTGGGTGAACCGGAACTGCTCTGTGCCAGGTCGCTGCGCGATATTTCTCTCGCAGGTCTTGCATAGGCATGGTTTTCCCGGCTTCGCGAGAGTTCTGAGCTAGTTTCATCCCGGGCGCCGCCTGCTGTTGTCGGACGTCCGTGTTTACGCCGAGTATGCTGTCCGGTATACTTGAATGACAACCCGAAGTTTAAGGAGAATAGTACGATGAAAGCAAAGGTCGAGGAAGTTTTGAATCTGATCCGTCCCGCTCTGCAGGCCGACGGAGGAGACGTGGAACTGGTCGATGTGACGGATGATGGTATCGTCAGTGTCAAGCTGACCGGGGCCTGTGGCTCCTGCCCGATGTCGACTATGACGTTGAAGATGGGGATCGAAAGGACCCTCCGTGAGCGGCTTCCCGAGGTCAAGGAAGTCGTCCAGGTTCGATAATCTTTCAGCTGAGTTCAGGAACGGGAAGAGTATTAACGAAGGGCTTGCGGAGTACGCAGGCCCTTCACTTTTTTTGCTTGTCGATACCGTCAGGCAAGCCCCTTTTCTTTGATATAGGGGGCCATCGCGCGGTCTACGCCGCGAATGTGGTTTTTCAGCCAGTCGCGCAGGAACGTCAGGGTTTGTAACGAGATGGCGGCTTCTCCCCGGCGATGACGATTCTCAAGGTCGGAGAGCTTGTCTCGCAACATCTGGTGCTCGCGTATATGCTCTTGCTGATCGGGTGCACCGCACGCGACCATGATTTCCTCTTCTTTGGCGAAATGGGTCTCGGTGTAGTGCTTGAGCGCGTTGAATATCGGCATCAGGGCGGCCCCTCCGCAGCCGTCCTGCATGGCTTCGTAAAGGTCGTTGATGAGGTTGACCAGCACTTTGTGGTCCTCATCGATTGCAGTCACGCCGACACAGCATTCCTCATCCCAGACAAACAGCATGGTAGCCCTCCAGATGTCATAGATTGGCGAATCAATACGCCTGCTGTTTGTGCAGTATAGAATGAAATGAAATATTTTAGAACACTGTTTTGGTGGTTTCCTTCAAGTTTTTTTCAGCGGGTCTATAACCTTGCTCGAGGTCTTCTGCAGGCCGGGCGATTATTGAGTCGGTGCAGGGAGGAGTTGGTCCAGGGCGCCGGAGAGAGACAGGGTTCCTTCGCGCTCTATGGGGATCGTCGAGGTCAGCAGCCCCCACCCCCCGACGTGCACTTCGCCTTTCAGGCGGTAGGTGGTCTCCTTCTGCCCCTGGAGGGAGCGAGACAACTGCAGGAGGTTCAAGTAGCTGGTGGAGAGCCGTACTGCCGCGTCCCCGTAGGCTTCGGCTGGGATGGCGAAAGCTTTCGCACTTTGCCCGTTGGCTATCCGTATGTCGTTGAGGTAGAGGGAAAAAAGCATTCCCCGCACGTTCAGCCCTGTATTGTTGGGGTTGAACAGCCGGAGATTTGCCAGGAAGTTGGCGTGAGTCAGGGACATGTCGCTGATTTCAAGCCCGGAAAGCTGTACTTCGGGTGGCACGGGACGTACGCTGGCACAGGCGGTGAATAAAGCGAGCACAATGACAACCAGGGGCAGGCGCAGGCGCTTCATAGGTTCCTCCTCGAAAAAGTTAACGCTTTGATTATACCAGATTGCCGGTATTACTGCGCTAACGCAGGAAGTCCGCAAGTTTCAACAGGCCCCCCTGGCGTGTCTCGATCGCCCCGTATGGGCAGAGCTCCTGGCAGCAGAAACAGCGGATACAGCGCGAATGGTCAATCTCGACGCGGGTCTCCGCGAGGGTCATGACGGCCGGCGGGCAATGACGGACGCAATGACCGCACAGCCTGCAAGTGTCCAGAATCTCCGGACGGGCTGCCAGCGCGTTGCGAAAGATACGTTTGAAAGGTTGCGGCAGGCCGAAGTTGACATCGGTGCCTGCCGCAGGACGAAAGCGCGCCGGCCGCAACTCCGCCAGGGGGGGGCCGTGCAGGGTGAGGTCTGCAAGACGACTTCCGGCGCGGCCGGTCTCGGCGGCAATTTTCTGGGTCCAGACCGAGGCGGGATCCAGGCCGACCAGTGCAATGGCCACGGCGTCCAGGGCCAGGGGGGTGGGGGAGGCGAGTACCGCGCCGATGCTTACCGGATCGCCGCTTCCCGGGCCGTTTCCTTCCATGCCGACCACCGCGTCCATGATCGACAGTGCTGGCGGGAAGCGCTCGGCCAGTTCCAAAAGCATCAAAGCGAAATATGCCTTGTCGGTCCCGGCCTGCAGGTGCAGTTGGGCCTTGCGCATGCCGACCACCAGGCCGAACATGTTTTTCACGGCCCCGGTGTAACCCATCATCTGGTGGGTCTTGAGCTTTGGCAGATTGATGATGACTTCGGCTTCGAGGGCCTCGCTGGCGGCTTCGAGTTGATGAAAGGTCCCGCCCGCATAGCTGATTGGTACCGAACGGTCGAATGGTGAAAACCGGGCCCCGGTTTCTTTCACCACCTGGAGGATCCCGCACCTGGCGGCAACGGTCGCCGGCTTGCCGACCCCGGGCGAGTCACCGACGCTGACCAGACCGCCGGCCTCCCGGGCCATCAGAATAACCTGGCGGACAATTTCCGGGTGGGTGGTGACCGCCTTGTCCGGCGACTTGCCGGACAGGAGGTTCGGCTTGATCAGCACCTTCTGCCCGGGTTTGACGTAGCTGCCCATCCCTCCCAACGGTTCCAGCAGGCGTTCCAGGGCATCACGGACACGTCCGGGGTCGTAGTCAGGCAGAACCTGCAGCGAGACCGGACAGCTCATGCGCCGACAACCTGAACATGCACCCGGCGACTGCGTGGCCCGTCGAATTCGCAGAAGAAGATCCCCTGCCAGGTGCCGAGGACGATTTGCCGGTCATGGATGATCACGGTTTCGCTCGCCGCGACGAGGCTGCTCTTGATGTGAGCGGCGCTGTTCCCCTCGTTGTGGCGAAAGTCGGAGCGATCTGGCACGCAGTGTTCGAGGCCCGACAGCATGTCGTGCACCACGTCCGGGTCGGCGTTCTCGTTGATGGTGATCGCTGCCGTCGTGTGGGGGGTATAAATGACTGCCAGGCCGGACTGGATGCCGGTGCTGCGGACGGCTGCGCGCACGGCGTCGGTGATTTCGATCATTTCGGTTTGACGGTTGCTGTTAACGGTCAGAGTGGTCATCAGAGCATGCCGTCTAGAGCCTCGACAACGGTTTGCAGAGAGCGAGGATGGAAGAGGAGCGAGGTGTGTCCCATGCCTTCGAGTTCGACCGTCGCGGCACCGGCCATGATCGCCGAGTCGGCCGGCAGGACGATGTTGTCGTAGCGGGTATAGATTGAGACCGCCCTGACCCCTTCCGGCCAGGGGACAGAGTTGAATTCGTTCAGGAAGGCCGAGCCGGGAAGGAGCATCTTGCCCATGGAGGAAATAGCGAAAGGGGCCAGTTTCGAGCCGTGATGCGGGGAGCCAAGGGTCACCATGCCTTTGACGTAGGCTGCCCCGCCGCGGTTCTGCACGTAGTTGCGGGCGATGATGCCGCCCATCGAGTGCCCCACCAGCAATACCTTGGCTCCCTTCGTCTGGATACGGAGTTCGTCAACCTTTTTTGCCAGGACTTCGGTCAGTGTTTCAAGGTCCCGCCAAGGGGGCGTGTTGATGCTGATGACGCGGGAGTACCCTGCAGACTGCAGCCGACGTTGAAGCCAGAACAGGCAGCTGCGATTCTGGAAGAGGCCGTGCAGCAGAATGACCGGCGGACGGTCGGTTTTTTCCGGTGAGGACAGCTGCGGGCTGGTCCAGCCGAGCGGGCGCAGCAGGATGGTGATGAGCAGGCAGGCGGTTTCCTGGACCAGCATCCACAGGGTGATGCCGACGCCGCGCGTCGTGAACCGCCGGTCAATCAGGGCCGGCCGGGTGTTGGCCCGCTCGTACCAGGCGACCGTATAGCTCAGCAGTACGGTCAGCGCGACAAGGCCGACGACAATCTTGACCAGTTGCAGCAGGAGGAAGAGTAGAATGCTCATGATGCGGAATTATCTCATGCGTCAGCAGGACCGTCAATAAACTAAGGGTTCTGCGTCTGCCGCGGTTGTGGTAAATTTGTCGAGAGGTGACGGAGATGCAGGATTGGTTGGAACGCTTTGCTAAATATCTCTCTGACGAGCGGAACCTGTCGCCGCATACGCTCGCTGCCTATCTGCGCGACCTTGCGGAATTCAAAACTTTCCTCGAGAAACATGGCGGTGCCGGCAAGGACGCCCTGGCGCGGCTCGACAATTTTGTCCTGCGGCGTTTCCTGGCAGAGCTCCACAAGCGCAACCAGCGCACCTCGATCGCTCGCAAGCTGTCCTCGCTGCGCACCTTCTTTCGCTACCTGGTGCGTGAGGGGCTGCTGAAAACCAACCCGGCCGAGGGGTTGGCCACGCCGAAACTCAATCACTATCTCCCCACAACCCGTTCGGTCGACGAGGCCGGGGCGCTGATGGAGCGCGGCTACGGCACCACGCTGCTCGATTTGCGCGACCGGGCCATCCTCGAGCTATTTTACTCCAGCGGCCTGCGCGTCAGTGAGTTG
>JBFIMV010000116.1:0-7028 GCA_041611575.1 Desulfuromonadales bacterium
ATCCAGAAGACGATCATCGCCGGCATCGCCCTGGGGGATGTAGTCAACCGTTAACTCAGGCCCGTTGGCCGGGGAAGCTCTGGCAGGGCAGCGTAAGGAAAGAGGTGAAACATGACGGACTGGACCAAGGTTTTCGAGGTTTTCGTCAGCGGCATCTTCGGCGTCTATCTGGTCATGTTCCTGTTGATGGTTCTGACCCAGCTCTGCACCAGGATCATCGACCGCTTTGAACTCATGATCAAGGAGACCGAAACGGAGAACAAGCCGCAGGTCTGAGCGCAGGAGGCGCCTTCATGCTGAACATTTTCACTGACATCGTTTATTCCAGCGGCCTGTTTAATCTGACCCCGGGCAACCTGGTCATGTGGCTGATCGCTTTTGTGCTGCTCTACCTTGCCATCCACAAGCAATACGAGCCGCTGCTGCTGCTGCCGATCGCCTTCGGCATGCTGGTCGTCAACCTGCCGCTCACCTACCTCATGGAGCCCGACCACGGCCTCATCTGGTTCTTCTACCATTTCGGCATCGACCTGGACATCATCCCGCCGCTGATTTTTCTGGGGCTGGGGGCGATGATCGATTTCGGCCCCCTCATCGCCAACCCCAAGACCCTGCTGCTCGGTGCCGGAGCCCAGGTCGGCCTGTATGTGACCTTCTTCGCCGCCATCATCTTCGGCTTCGATCTCAAGGAGGCTGCCGCCATCGCCATCATCGGCGGGGCCGACGGACCGACCACCATCTACCTCGGTTCGAAACTGGCACCTCACCTGATCGGCGCCACGGCGGTCTCGGCGTATGCCTACATGGCTCTGGTGCCGATCATCCAGCCGCCGATCATGAAGCTGTTGACCACCGAACATGAGCGCAAGATCGTCATGACCAAGCTGCGTCCCGTCAGCCGGCTGCAGAAGATCTGCTTCCCCATCCTGACCGCCATGATCATCATGCTGATCGTGCCTGCATCGGCGCCGCTGATTTCCATGCTCATGCTCGGCAACCTGTTCAAGGAGTCGGGGGTCGTCGAGCGTCTGACCAAGGCGTCGTCCAACGAGCTGATGAACATCGTCACCATCTTCCTCGGCCTTTCCGTCGGTGCCACCATGACCGCCGAGGTCTTCCTGAACCCAAGAGTCCTCTTTATCTTTTTCCTGGGCCTCTTCGCCTTCGTCATCAGCACCGCTTCGGGGCTGCTGATGGCCAAGTTCATGAACCTGTTCCTCAAGGACAAGATCAACCCCCTGATCGGTGCGGCCGGCGTTTCGGCGGTACCGATGGCGGCGCGCTGTGTGCACAAGGTCGGTTCGGAAGCCAACCGCCGCAACTACCTGTTGATGCATGCCATGGGTCCCAACGTGGCGGGCGTCATCGGTACGGTGGTGGCTGCGGCTATATTTTTGAAAAATCTCGGTTAGTCTTTGACAGCAATGTTTTTTTCAACGCCTAACATTTAAGGAGTCGACCCATGGCAGAACTGCTCTCCCCCATTGATGGAAATGTCTGGAAAATCCTGGTTTCCGCTGGCCAGAAGGTGCAGATGGATGACGAGGTGATCATTCTGGAGGCTCTGAAAATGGAGACCCCCATCTACAGTGAAGACGACGGCACCGTCACCGAAGTCCGGGTCAAGGAGGGTGACGCGGTCAAGGAAGGCGATGTGTTGGCCGTTATCGGCTGATTCCGCCCGAAAAACCCGTGCCTTGGCTGTTCACCCCGGCACAAGGGGCTATGGCCGCTTTGAATGATGTCTGTTCAGCAGAGTGAAAGGGATAAGTCATGTCACGCAAGCAAACGCCGCTGCGCCCTTACTTCGAGAAGATGGCCGAGATCGGCAAGGCCCTCAGCGAGGGAGAAGTGCGGCGATCACAGGAAAATATCCGCCTCGTCCGGGAACAGGAAGCGATCATCACCGACGAGGTCGAGCGCGTGAAAAACGCCGGGATACCCGCCGAGAAGATTCACCAGCGCGGCGGGATGACCATTTACGACCGTCTCGAATATCTGGTCGACCAGGGAACCTGGTGCCCGCTGCATACCCTCTACAACCCGACCGATAACGAGGAAGGCTGTACCGGGGTGGTCAACGGCCTCGGCAAGATCGAGGGGAAGTGGGCCGTCATCATCGGCTTCGACAACAAGGTCATGGCCGGGGCCTGGATCGCCGGACAGGCGGAGAACATCCTCATGGTCACCGATATGGCCAAGCGTCTCAACGTGCCCCTGGTCTGGCTGACCAACTGCAGCGGCGTCAAGCTCATGGAGCAGGAGACCGTCTACGCCGGCCGCCGCTCCAACGGCGCCCCCTTCTACCGCCACGCCGACCTCAACCACCTGGGGATTCCGATCCTCAACGGGATCTACGGCACCAACCCGGCCGGCGGCGGCTACCAGGGGATCAGCCCGACCATCCTGCTGGCCCACGATGGCGCGAACATCGCCGTCGGCGGCGCCGGTATCGTCGGCGGCATGAACCCCAGGGGACACATCGACGCGGAAGCCGCCCGGGCGCTCATCGAAGGCACCAAGAACTTCAGGGGCAAGGCCCCGGGACGGGTGGAGACCCATTTCGACCAGACCGCCTATTTCCGCGAGGTTCATGATACCGAACAGGGCGTACTCGACGGTATCAAGGATTACATGCGCATGATGCCGGCATACGACCCGGTCATGTTCCGCGTCGCCGAGCCGGCCGCGCCGAAGCTGCCGGCCGAAGACCTCAACATGATCCTGCCGGCCAATCAGAAGCGCCCTTACGATGCCTTGCAGATCCTGGCCCGCCTCACCGACAACAGCGAATTCATGGAATATCGTCCCGATTACGGCCGCGAGGTCTTTACCGGCATCGCCAAGATCGACGGTTTTCCGGTCGCCTTCATCGGCAACCAGCAGGGCATCTTCTCCGGCTACCCGGAATACGCCAAGGGCGAGTATCCGGGCGTCGGCGGCAAGCACTACCGCGAAGGCCTGATCAAGCAGGGTGAGTTCGTTACCCTCTGCGGGCGCGACAACCTGCCGATCGTCTGGCTGCAGGACACCACCGGCATCGATGTCGGCGATCTCGCCGAAGAGGCGGAGCTGCTCGCCCTCGGCCAGTCCCTGGTCTATTCCATCGAGCAGACCGAGCTCTCCATGATGTGCGTCGTGTTGCGCAAGGGGACCGCCGCGGCCCACTACATCATGTGCGGTCCGCAGGCCAACAACAACAACGCCTTTACGCTCGGCACCCCGCTCACCGAGATCTATGTCATGCACGGCGAAACCGCCGCCGCCGCCTCCTACGCCCGGCGCCTGGTCAAGGAGGATGAGGCCGGCAACGATCTCACGCCGACTTTGGACAAGATGAACCAGATGATTCAGGACTACCAGGACAAGTCGCGCCCGGCCTACTGTGCCAAGAGCGGATTCGTCGATGAAATCGTCGCCTTGACCGACCTGCGCAAATACATCCAGGCTTTCGCCGGGGCCAATTACCAGAACCCCAAATCGATCACCCCGGTACACCAGTTGCTGCTGCCGCGCATTATCAGGGGGTGATTGTTCCGCAGGACACAGGCCCCGGACGTTACCGTCCGGGGCCTGCATGCTTCTGCCCTGAAGGATGGCTGCCTGATGGTACTGAACAGCGTAGCGGCACACTATGTCCGGCAAGACCTCGAGGCAGCAATCCTGTCCGCCCTGACCGAGGCGGGTGTCGATCTGGACCGATGCAAAGCCGAAGACCTGGCTCCCCTCGATGAGTTTCACATCGGTGGTCGCCGGGCCACCCTCAAGCTTGCCAGTCAACTTGACCTCGATGCAACGATGCGCGTTCTTGATGTCGGCTGCGGCATCGGCGGTGCGTCCCGCTGTCTCGCCGTGGAGTTCGGCTGCCAGGTCACCGGGATTGATCTTTCCGAGGAATACTGCCGGGTCGCCTCGCTGCTCACCAGGCGCCTCGGTCTTGACTCCCGGATCTCCTTTCACCATGGCAACGCCCTCGACATGCCCTTCAATGATAGCTCCTTCGATGTCCTCTGGACCCAGCACGCCGCGATGAATATCCCCGACAAGAAGGGACTCTACGCCGAAATGTTCCGCATTCTGAGACCCGGCGGAACGCTGGCCATCTATGATGTCCTCGCCGGAGAAGGTGGCCCGGTCCATTTTCCCGTTCCCTGGGCCGGCGAACCCGCCATCAGCCACCTGGTGAGCCCGCAGCAGTTGCGGAGTACGCTCGAAGAGGCCGGCTTTGAAATCTTGCGTTGGCAGGACAATACCGAAGAGGGCCGGACCTGGTTCAGGCGCATGGGGGAGAAAATCGGCCGGGAGGGCTTTCCGCGCCTCGGGATTCATGTGCTCCTGGGGCCGGAATTCCGGCTGATGGCACAGAACCAGGTGCGTAATCTTGAAGAAAACCGTATCGCACTGATAGAAGCCATCGTGAAACGGCCATTATGACCTGCTTAAGAAAGGAACGCTTTGATGTCTGACGATCTCACCAGGAAAACCGCCGAAACGGCAGCGCTTTACTTCAAAGGGGTCAAAAGCGAAAAACCCTACGACCTGTGGAAGTCCTTTGACCGCGGCCTGGCAAGGGATCTGTCGATGTTCATCACCGGCCAGATGTACGCCCGCGAGGTTCTCCCGCATCCGACCCGCCAGATGGTCGCGGTCGCCACCCTGACCGTTCTGGAAAAGAGCGAAGAGCTGGAACTCCATCTGCTGGCCGCCCTGAATGTCGGCTGCTCGCCGAGAGAACTCGCCGAAGTGATCTTCCAGACCGCGGTCTATGGAGGGGTGCCAGCCATGAACCAGGGGCTCAAGGTGCTGCGAAAAGTACTACAGGAACAGGGCTTGTGGCCCATTCCTGACGAGCCCGGCTAGGAGCCGGCTCCGGATATTTCGACAGTCGCCTGGGCCGGTTACAACATCTGCCAAAGGCTGAGTGCTCCGAACTTTTCCGCCAGGGCTTTCGCCTTTTTTCGTTTTGCCAGGCGCTCCCTGGCCCTTTCCGGCGCCCCTTCAAAAAGAAATTTTTCCAGCTCGGACTCGGGGATAACCTCCGGGACCATCTGCTTTTCGCCGTTGACGTCCATCGCCACGAAGGTAACGAAGGCCGTGGCGCAGACGGTGCGTTCGCCGGTGAGCATGTCTTCTGAGACGACCTTGACGAAGACTTCGACCGAACTGCGGTAGGTCCAGGTGACGAACGCCTCGAGGCAGACCGAGTGGCCGTTACGGATCGGGTGGAGGAAGTCGACCGAGTCGGTCGAGGCCGTGACCACCGAAATGCGTGCGTGCCGGGTGGCGGCGATGGCGGCGATGTCATCGATGTTGAACATGACCCTGCCGCCGAACATGGTGCCGTAATTATTGGTGTCCGGAGGCTGAACCATCGAGGCCTTGATCGACTTTGACTCTTTGCAGGTCTTGGGTGGCTTGGGTTGCATCGTATTTCTCCAGTGCGTTTTACGCTGTTGTCCATCGCAGCTGTCGACAGTTTATCAGACTTGGCTGGAATGACAGTGTCCGGGTTCCGGGGGCTCCCGGCGAAGGCGGCGTGTGTCCTTGTCGCTTGAACTTTTTTTCCCGAACAAGCTATAACGGTGTTATAATTCACGTCCTTGATGGGCCGGGCCGATAGTTTCCGGGGAACCCTTGGTCCGTCAGGCAACTTGCAGATTCACTGAACGGAAGGATCTCCCTCCCATGAGGTCGTCATTGCGAAGTGTTGAAGAAGCCGGCAGGCCGGCAAAAGAAAAAACCGTGCAGATGACTTTCGTGCTTGATCGTAACCAGGTGGTCGTCTCCATGAGCGAGAGCAATCCGTTCGATCGCCAGTTTCAGGCGGGTATCCTCGACAAAAGTCTCGAACAGGTCGGCGCTTTACAGCACTTCCACGCCCTGCTGGCGAAGGAGTTCTGCTTCAGGTCCTTGCCGGTCCTGATCGATGAGCGCTGGTACCTGGCTGAATACCTGCAGAGTGACCCCGGCGGTGTTCCTGCCGGAGGAGAACTGGTCCTGAAGTCTCTTGCACGAGGTGATGAAGCCACGGCGATCCTGCATGACTTTCTGCTGTCGATCGATCCCTTCTCCCTGGAAGCCGGGGCCGGCATCCTGCTGGTGGACCGGGGCGGGGTCATCCTCATGGTGAACCGGGCCTTTGCCGAGATCGTCGGCCTGCATACCGTCGAGATGCTCGGCCGCCATGTCAACGACTCCTACCCCAATGCGACCCTGTCGCGCTTGCCCAAGGTCATGGAGACCGGCAAGGCGGAGATCGGTGAACTCCATCAGCTCAATGGCCAGGAGATCGTCGCCAGCCGCTGGCCGTTGATGCGCGGAGGGGTCGTCTGCGGGGCTTACGGCAAGGCCCAGTTGCGCGAGAGTCCGGACGTGGGCCGCAGTGCCGGCAAGCTCCCCCCGGCGGAAGGCAAGTCCGCCCGTCGCGGCCTGGCCTCGCATCGTCCGACCGCTCTTTACAGCGTCGACCAGATCGTCTGCCAGGGGCAGGCCATGCAGGACCTCAAGGACCGGCTGGTGCGGATTGCCGAGCGCAATTCGACCGTGCTGCTCACCGGGGAAAGCGGCACCGGCAAGGAGCTTTTTGCCCACGCCATCCACTCGGCCAGCCGCCGCAGCAGCGGAGCCTTCATCCGGGTCAACTGTGCGGCGATTCCGGAAAACCTGCTGGAGGCAGAGCTCTTCGGCTATGTCGAAGGGGCATTTTCAGGAGCCAGGCGCGGCGGGCAGATCGGCAAGTTCGAGCAGGCCCACGGCGGGACGCTCTTCCTCGACGAGATCAGCGAGATGCCATTGTCGATGCAGGCCAAGCTGCTGAGGGTGCTGCAGGAGCGGGAGGTCGCGCCCCTGGGGAGCCAGGACATCCGTTTCGTCGATGTCCGCTTCATCGCCGCGACCAACTGCGACCCGCAGACCCTGGTGCGTGACGGCAAGCTGCGCTCTGACCTTTTCTATCGCATCAACGTGGTGGCCCTGCCGGTACCGCCGCTTCGCGAGCGCAGCGAGGATATCTTCCGGCTGACCCGGCA
>JBFIMV010000117.1:0-6980 GCA_041611575.1 Desulfuromonadales bacterium
GGCCCGGCCAGGTAATCGCCCGCCGCCTCCGGGGTGTGATGGCCGAGGAAGATCGCGCCGGCATGGCGGATCTTCGGCAACAGGGCGAAGGGGTCATCTACCGCCAGCTCCAGATGCTCCGGGGCGATGCGGTTGCTGAACGCGGCGGCCTCGTCGAGGTCGCGGGCCAGGATGATGGCACCGTAACTGTCGATCGACTGGCGGGCGATGGCGGCACGCGACAACCGGGCGAGCTGATCTTCCAGCTCCGCCGCCACGCGCTGACCGAAGGCTTCGTCGGTGGTGATCAGGATCGCCGCAGCCAGCTCGTCATGCTCGGCCTGGGAAAGCAGGTCGGCGGCAATGTGCGCCGGGTCGCCGCTGCCGTCATTGATCACCAGGATCTCGCTCGGGCCGGCGATCATGTCAATGTCCACCGTGCCGAAGACCAGGCGCTTGGCCGTCGCCACGTAGATGTTGCCGGGACCGGTGATCTTGTCGACCCGCGGCACGTTGGCCGTGCCATAGGCGAGCGCCGCCACGGCCTGGGCGCCACCGACCTTGAAGATGCGGTCGACCCCGGCGATGTGCGCGGCGGCCAGGACATGCGGGTTGGCCACGCCGTCGGGCATCGGCACCACCATGATCACCTCGCCGACTCCGGCCACCTTGGCCGGCACGGCGTTCATCAGCACTGAAGACGGATAAGCCGCCTTGCCGCCGGGAACGTAGATGCCGACCCGATCGAGGGGGGTCACCATCTGCCCCAACTGCACGCCGGGTTCATCGCTTTTCAGCCAGGTCTCTTCCTTCTGCTTGGCGTGGAAAGCGGCAATCCGATCGGCTGCGAGCTGGAGAGTCGCCAGCGTCCCGGCATCGACGGCGACCAACGCCCGGGCGATTTCTTCCTTGGAGACTTCGAGGGTTTCGGCCGTCAGCGAAAGGCGGTCAAAGCGCCTGGTATACTCCAGCAACGCTTCGTCACCGCGGCAGCGCACGTCGGCGAGTATTTCCTTGACCGTCTGCTCAACCCCGGCGGGGATCGATTCGCCACGTTCGGTGATGCGCGCGAAGGTTGCAGCGAAGTCGTCGTCGGCAAAGCGCAGAAAACGGATCATGCGTGCTCCTTGATGGCGATTAGCCGGAAATCCGCGGACCATCCTCAATCACCGTCTCGAGGTCCTCGATCAACCGGGTGATGCGGCGGTGCTTGGTTTTGAGACTGGCGCGGTTGACGATCAGCCGGCTGGTCACCTCGGCGATCGTCTCGACCTCGACCATGCCGTTGTCCTTCAGGGTGCCACCGGTCGATACCAGGTCGACGATGCGCTCCGCCAGGCCGACCAGCGGTGCCAGCTCGATTGAACCGTAGAGCTTGATGATTTCGACCTGGATGCCCTTGGCGGCAAAGTATTTTTCCGTGACACAGGGGTACTTGGTCGCCACCCGGATGTTCGACCAGCCGGCCGGGTCGTCATCCTGGCGCAGCGCCTTGGGCTCGGCGACCACCAGCCTGCAGTAACCGAACTGCAGGTCGAGGGGCTCGTAGAGGTCCTTGCCCTGTTCAAGCAGGGTATCCTTGCCGACCACGCCCACATCGGCGCAGCCATGCTCGACATAGGTCGGCACGTCCGTGGCACGCACCGCCATGAAGCGAAACTTGTCGACATGATTCTCGAACACCAGCTTGCGGCCGGGGTCGTCCATTTCCGGGCAGGTAATGCCGATTTTGGCAAACAGCGCCATGGCATCCTGCATGATGCGCCCCTTGGGGAGGGCGAAGGTCAGGTAATCACTCATATTACAGCTCCGTGACTGGGGGCTGGGGGCTGGGGGCTGGCAACATCCTTCCGACGATCTGGCAGTTTAACCAGTCCCCAGCCACCAGTCACTGATTATTATGCCGGAACGCGCTCGATATCCGCACCCAGCCCGCGCAACTTCTCCTCGAGGTGCTCGTAACCGCGGTCGAGGTGATAGATACGTGAAATCTCGGTGGTGTTGTCCGCCGCCAGGCCGGCCAGGACCAGGCAGGCGCTGGCCCGCAGGTCGGTCGCCATGACCGGCGCCCCGGTCAGCTTCGGCACACCGGTGACGGTCGCCGTATGCCCGTCGATGCTGATGTCCGCACCCATGCGCTGCAGCTCGCAGACATGCATGAAGCGGTTTTCGAAAACCGTCTCGGTGACCACACTGGTGCCGCGGCAACGCGCCATCAGCGCCATGAACTGGGCCTGCATATCGGTCGGGAACCCCGGATGGGGCTGGGTCCGGATGTTGACCGGGCGGACCTCCGACGGTCCGTTGACGGTAATCCCCTGGGGCGTCACAGCAAACGCCGCGCCGGCCTCTTCAAGCTTGCTCAGCAGGGCTTCCAAATGCTCGGCGCGTGCCCCGCGCACGCTGATCTGCCCGCCGGTAATCGCCCCGGCGATCAGGTAAGTGCCGGCTTCGATGCGATCGGGCATGACGCGGTAGTCCATCGGATCGAGTTCCTCAACACCTTCGATGGTGATGGTGTTGGTGCCGGCCCCTTCAATACGCGCACCCATGCCGTTGAGGGCCAGGGCCAGGTCGACGATTTCCGGCTCGCGGGCGGCATTCTCCAGCACGGTCGTCCCCTGGGCCAAGGAGGCCGCCATCATCAGGTTTTCGGTGCCGCCCACGGTCGGCATGTCGAGATAGATGCGGGCACCGTGCAGTTGCCTGGCGCGCGCTTCGACATAACCATGATCGAGGGTGATCTGCGCCCCCATGGCCTCGAACCCCTTGAGATGCAGGTTGATCGGTCGGGCACCGATCGCGCATCCGCCCGGCAGGCTGACGCGCGCGTGGCCGTAGCGGGCCAGCAACGGGCCAAGGACCAGGACCGAGGCGCGCATGGTGCGCACCAGGTCGTAAGGAGCTTCCTGGTTGACCAGCGCCCCGGAATCCACCTTGAGGACGCCGTCGCCATTGCTCAACTTGGCGCCGAAGCCCGCCAGGAGACGCTCGGCAGTGTCGATGTCGCGCAGGCGCGGCAGATTGCCGAGTCGATGCGGGCCGGGGGCAAGCAGGGTGGCGAACAGCAGCGGCAGCGCGGCGTTCTTTGCACCGCTCACGTCGACCACGCCCGACAGCCGGCGACCACCTCGAATAATCAGTTTGTCCAATGTCTTTTCACTCCCGGGGCGCCTGGCCCCATCAATGCCTCTTATGTTTCACTTGTGACTTGCACTTGCGGCGTTCTTCCCATCACAACCCTGGGAATCCCTGCATAGTCGTCGCGCGTTCCGACTTCCGCAAGGCCGGCGGCCTTGAACAGCGCACCGACGTCTGCCGCCTGACCGATGCCGACCTCGACCAGCAGCCAGCCGCCGGGGACGAGAATCCGCGAGGCCTGCCCGGCCAGGTGCCGGTAGGCTTCCAGCCCGTCGGCACCACCGTCGAGCGCCAGGCGCGGCTCGAAATCCCGCACTTCGGGCATCAGCTCCGCCCAGTCGGTGCTCGGGATGTAAGGCGGATTGCTGACCACCAGGTCAAACGGTCCCGCCGGCAAGCAGGCGAGGTCCCCCGTACAGCAGGTCACCCTGTCTGTCAAACCGTGACGCGCCACGTTGCCGCGGGCGACGGTCAAAGCATCCGCACTGCAATCGAGGGCGGTGACACATACCTCCGTACGCTCATGGGCCAGGGCGACGGCAATGGCGCCGCTGCCGGTGCCGACATCGAGAATTTTTGCCGGACCTTCGATGCGGGCCAGGGACTCCTCGATCAGGACCTCGGTGTCAGCCCGCGGGATCAGGACCGCCGGGTTCACGGCGAAGGACAGCGACCAGAACTCGGATTCTCCGAGGATGTACTGCAGCGGCTCACGCTGCGCCCGGCGCTTGACCCGCTCGCGGAAGGCGGACAATTCCGCCGGCGTGAGCGGTCGGTCAAAATTGACGTACAGGCCAACCCGGTCGAATCCGAGGGTCGCTGCCAGCAGCAGCTCCGCCTCCAGGCGCGCCGAAGCGATCTCCCGGCCGGCAAAGTAGTCGGTGGTCCACTTGAGAATCTTGAGAATCGTCCAGCTTTCAGCCAAACTCAGACATCCTGTCCCGCCATCTGCTGGGCGTGGTAATGGGTCGTCAGCGTGTCAACAATCTCATCCAGGTCGCCCTGCATGATGGCCTCGAGTTTGTAGAGCGTCAGGCCGACCCGGTGGTCGGTGCAGCGCCCCTGGGGAAAATTGTAGGTGCGAATACGCTCGGAGCGGTCGCCGCTGCCGACCTGGCTCTTGCGGTCGGCCGCCATCTTCGCCTGCTGCTCGGCCTGCATGGCATCGAGCAGGCGTGACTGCAGGACCTTCATCGCCCGGGCCTTGTTCTTATGCTGCGACTTCTCATCCTGACAGGCGACGACCACCCCGGTCGGGATGTGGGTGATGCGCACCGCCGATTCCGTCTTGTTGACGTGCTGGCCGCCGGCGCCGGATGCGCGATAGACATCGATGCGCAGGTCCGTAGGGTCGATGTCGACCTCGACATCGTCTGCTTCGGGAAGCACGGCGACCGTGCAGGCCGAGGTGTGAATCCGCCCCTGGGCCTCGGTCTCCGGGACCCGCTGCACCCGGTGGGTCCCGCTTTCGTATTTGAACCGCGAATAGACCCCTTTGCCGCTGATCAGCGCAATCACCTCTTTGAACCCGCCGGCCTCCGACTCTGCAGAGCTGAGCAGCTCCACCTTCCATCTCTGCCGCTCGGCATAGCGGGTGTACATGCGGAACAGGTCGCCGGCGAACAGGGCCGCCTCATCGCCGCCGGTCCCGGCGCGCACTTCGAGGATGACGTTCCGGGAGTCGTTCGGGTCCTTCGGCAGCAGCAGCTGCTTCAGCTGACCCTCGCACTCCGCAAGGCGGTCTTCCAGCTCCGCCATTTCGGCACGCGCCATCTCCCGGACCTCGGGATCGGAGTCTTTCAGAAGTTCCTTGCTGCCGGCGATCTCCGCAGCCAGACGGGTATAGGCCTCGTACCCGGACGCGACCTCCGAGAGCTCGGCATGTTCCTTGGACAGGGGCCGGTAACGGGCCTGGTCTGCGAGAACGGCGGGGTCGGACAACAGCCCTTCGACTTCGCGGAACCGGTCGACAACCTCTTCGAGTTTCTGAATGATAGACATCGCCTGAAACCACCTGGTGAGAAATTACAGCTCGGCGTATTCCTGCCGAACCTCGGCCAGAGCGCCACAACACATGGCCCCCTCCGGACAGGGCCCCTTGAGGCACCCGGGACCGGCTTCGGCAAACAGCAGGGGGGCCGCCCGACGGGCCTGGCGCAGCATCTCCTTGGCCATGGCGCGGATTTCCCACTGGGCCCGGCGGCAGCAGCGCAACACAAAGAAATGGTGCAGCTCCCGGGCATTCATCGTCAACACCAGCTTGGTCGCGGCGGCATTGGGGAGGACGAAGCGGGCATCTTCGGCGGGGACGCCGGCAGCCATCAGGTCACGGTAAAGGCCGTGAGTCTCTTCCATATGGCTGCGAAACCGCGCGAGCAGCGCCGGCTGCCCGGCAATGCTGTCGGGAACGACCGCCTCGAAAGGCGTATCGTGGGAGACATAGCGCTGACTCTGCTGCGAGAAGGATGCGATCCGATGGCGCACCAGCTGGTGGGAACAGGCGCGGCTGATCCCTTCTATGCCGAAGCTGAAGGAGGCGTGCTCCAAAACCGAGTAATGACCCAGGTCGAGGATCTTGCCGAGCAGCCGGGAAACCTGTTCGGATGATTGACCGAGCAGCTGCTCGATAGACGAATCCGAATAGCAGAGGCGCGCGGCAGCGGCCACAACCTGTTCCGGATTGGGTGTATGTGTCAGGAGTTGGACGAGCATGGCCTTCGTTTCTGAACTGGACCGCGCCGTCCGGGGGTGCCGGGCCGTGTCCCGGAACGGGACGCGGGAGTGTGAGACGTGATGGTAAGAGCGCCTGAGGCCGGCAGTAAAAAAGGGGACGGCCAGAGAGGGCCGCCCCCGGTTTCCACTACTTCTTCTCGTATTTCTTGCGGAAGCGCTCAATCCGACCGGCGGTGTCGATCAGCTTCTGCTTACCGGTAAAGAACGGGTGGCAGCTCGAGCAAATTTCCGTAATAATATCGCCGCCCTTGGTCGACCTGGTTTCAAAGTTTGCACCACAGTGGCACTTCACAGTGGTCGCTACGTACTTGGGATGGATACCTTCTTTCATCGTTGAACTCCTATGGACCTGGCTGTCATACAGGTCGCTAAATTGTGGGCCCTTGAGCCTCAAAAGAGTGAACTGATACCATTTTTTATCGGCGAATGCAACTTATTCGTGCAGGGCCTCAGCGGTTCATGCT
Organism: Desulfuromonadales bacterium; assembly: GCA_041611575.1. Lineage (GTDB taxonomy): Bacteria > Desulfobacterota > Desulfuromonadia > Desulfuromonadales > BM103 > JBFIMV01. The sequence goes on from JBFIMV010000117.1 coordinate 6,318, forward strand.
GTCGAGGAACTCCTGGTTGCTCTTGGCTTCGCCCAGCTTGTCGAGCAGGAACTCCATGCTGTCCACCACATTCATCGAGGAAAGGACCTTGCGCAGCAGCCAGATGCGCTGCAGACTTTTTTCATCGGTCAGCAACTCCTCGCGGCGGGTGCCGGACTTGTTGATGTCGATGGCCGGGAAGGTCCGCTTGTCGACCAGGCGCCGGTCGAGGTGCAATTCCATGTTGCCGGTCCCCTTGAACTCTTCGAAGATGACCTCGTCCATCTTGCTGCCGGTATCGACCAGCGCGGTGGCGATGATGGTCAGGCTCCCCCCCTCTTCAATGTTGCGGGCGGCGCCGAAGAAACGCTTCGGATTGTGCAGGGCGTTGGAGTCAACCCCGCCGGAGAGGATCTTGCCGGAGGGCGGCACCACTGTATTGTAGGCGCGTGCCAGGCGGGTGATCGAATCGAGCAGGATCACGACGTCGCGCTTGTGCTCGACCAGGCGCTTGGCCTTCTCGATGACCATCTCGGCGACCTGGACGTGACGGGTGGCGGGTTCGTCGAAGGTCGAGGAGATGACCTCGCCCTTGACGGTGCGCTGCATGTCTGTGACCTCTTCCGGGCGCTCGTCGATCAGCAGGACGATCAGGTAGACCTCGGGGTGGTTGGTGGTGATCGA
>JBFIMV010000118.1:0-6953 GCA_041611575.1 Desulfuromonadales bacterium
ACGATGTCGTAGTTGGTGTTCTGCCGGCACTGGGCGGTGATCACCTTGGCGGTGAACTTGTTGTCCGGCTCCCAGAGGTTGAAGTAGGTGCCGATATCCTTCGGATCGCCGATCTCCTTGAGGGTCACCACGTCGGGCCAGAACGAGTAGACGAACCCCTGCTCGTCCTTCTCCAGCGCCTTGCGCAGCTTCAGGCGCATGTCGAGCAGCAGGTCTTCCTTCTCCTTCTGATCGGCGTTGCGCTTGTAGTACTTCGGGTAGTCAAAGGTCTCGAAGACATAATTGGGCATGGCGTTGATGTCCAGCCCCGGCAAATTGTTGGTGTCCGGCACCCACTGCATGACGCGCTGGAAACCCGCGGCATAGAGCATGTCTTCGGCCAGCTTCAGCCCCTCGTCGGTACAGGCCATCGACAGGGTGGGCAGGTGCTTGTAGCTTTCGAAAAGACCGCCCAGGTCGTGCATGACCATGGCGAAGCCTGAGTTGTCATGCCCCTTCTGCTGCGACTGCATCAGCAGCAGCGCCAAGCTGGGGTGGACGTAATTGGAACTTTTGATCGCGCCAATGCGGCACATGCGAGCACCTCCCGAAAATTGTTTGCCTGGATTGCGAACCTGGGTGGACGGATTGTAGTTAGCAAGCGCTGTGCCATCGACCAGAACATGTCGCAAACAGTCAGGAAAATGGCGCAATCTTGCGTAAATATTGTTTTGTATTCAACAATTAGAGGGGTTATGGACTTATACGGAGAGAAGGCGATATTGCGATCTGCTCAATTATCGAGCAGATATTTGCGCTGATTGTGTTTTTATTGTACTCAGATAAGTCTTCAGACTGCGGCAGGAAGAAGCCGGCGCCACCCCAAAGACGAAAGGCAGTGAGATGGCGCCGGAAGGGATCGTATGACTAGAGAATTTCGACCCAGCCGTGAGGGTCGGGCAAACGGCCGTACTGGATGCCGGTCAGAGTGTCGTAAAGTTTCTGTGTCAGCGGGCCGGTGGTCTTGCCATCGCCGAGCTTGACGGTGCGGTCGCGATAGGTGAACTGGCCGACCGGCGAGATCACCACGGCGGTCCCCGTACCGAACGCCTCGGTCAGGCGGCCGTCCTGCGCCCCGTCCAGGACTTCATCGATCGACAGCGCCCGCTCCTCGACCTCCACCCCCATCTCCCGGGCAAGGGCCAGCACCGACCGGCGCGTGATGCCGTCGAGAATCGTGCCGTGCAGCGGCGAGGTCACCAGCTTGCCCTCGAACAGGAAGCAGATGTTCATGCTCCCCACCTCTTCGATGTACTTCTTTTCCCGGGCGTCGAGCCAGAGGACCTGGTCATAGCCGTTGGCCGCTGCTTCGCGGGCCGCATAGAGGCTGGCGGCGTAGTTGCCGCCGGTCTTGACCTCGCCGGTCCCGCCATGGGCGGCGCGCACATAATGATCGGGAATCCAGATCTTGACCGGTGACAGGCCGCCCTTGTAATAGGCGCCAACCGGGCAGAGAATGATATAACAAAGGTATTCGTCGGCCGGGCGCACGCCGAGCATCGGCTCGGTGGCAATCAGGGTCGGGCGGATGTAGAGGCTCGTCCCGGCGCTGCGCGGCACCCAGTCGGCCTCGAGCCGGACCAGTTCCTTGAGGGACTGCAGCATGAACGCCTCGTCGACTTCCGGCATGCACATCCTTTTAGCGCCCTGGTTGAAGCGCCGGAAATTGTCGAGGGGACGGAACAGGGCGATCTGTCCGTCCTTGCGCCGGAACGCCTTGAGCCCTTCGAAGATCTCCTGGGCATAGTGCAGCACCATGGAGGCGGGATCGAGGGAGAACGGCTGGTACGGCTGAATCCGTGCGTCGTGCCAACCTTTGCCGGTCACGTACTTCATGACGAACATGCGGTCGGTAAACTGCTTGCCGAAGACCAGCTTGGATTCGTCCTCAATGCGCGGCTTGAATGTTTTCAGCGGCTGAATTTCCAGTTCCATGCGCCCCACCCCGGTTGTTGCGAGAAATGTGAATCAAGATGTGATTTTCTAGCACGAGAAATCGGCTGCACGCAAGCGTTTAGAATCCCCTCGAGGCACAGCGATGCGCAGACGCCATCACCCTGCCCCGACAACGCAACCACCCCTTGTCACAGGTGCGGTTTATTTGATTTACTGGAGGGGCTTTCCTGCACCAACCATCGTTTACGGAGTTTGCGGAATGACTTATGACGAGCTCATCAGCGCCCTGAAATTATTCGGTCTCGGCGAACGCGCCTCGCTCAAGCAGATCAAGGCTCGTCATCGCGAGCTGGTCAAAACGCACCACCCGGACCGGGTCGAGGGGAAAAACCCTGCGATCATCAGGGAGATCAATGCCGCGCAGGCCATCTTGCTGGCTTACTGCGCAAATTATCGTTTCTGTTTCAGCGAAGAGGAATTTCTTGAGCAGTTCCCTGAGGAACGCCTGCGACGCCAGTTCGACGGCGACCCTGCATGGGGCGGTCTCAACGACGAATCGTAACGGGTAAAGAGCCTCACCCCTCGACCAGTTCGAAAAGCTGAGTCTGGTCGTTGAAATTGAAAATCTCCCCCGTTTCGATGATGTAATACCAGCCGTAGATATTCAGCTTCCTTGCGTTGTAGCGTTCTTGGATGTAGGGGTAGGTCAGCAGGTTGCGCATCTGCACCAGGATGTTGATCTGCTCGGTCATCCATTCGCGTTTTTCCGGGTTCTCCTCGTCTCCCATCTGACGGTCGACGCGCCCCTTGACCTCCTTCGAAATTTCCAGCCAGCGGCGCACGTTCGGTATATGCGCCAGCTCCTCCTGGGAGCGGTTCAAGGCGGCGCACCCGCCGCAGTTCGAATGGCCGCAAACCACGATGTTCTCCACCTCAAGGACCTGCACGGCATATTCGATCGACGCGGTGGTCGCGACGAACTCCTCTGTCAGGCGAAATGGCGGCACAAGGTTGGCGACATTGCGGACCATGAACAGCTCGCCGGGCATGGTGCGGGTGAGGCGCTCCGGTACGACCCGTGAGTCGGCACAGCCGATGAAAAGCGTGTGAGGCTTCTGCTGCCGCCCGAGTTGCTGAAACAGCTCTTTATGCGCCTCGAAATCCTCTTCGCGAAACCTGGTGATCCCCGTAAAAAGTCTTTCCATAATTTTCCTTGCTCCCTTAATGCCCTATCGGCTTCTTCAACCTTTTCGTTACACGCCCCTGATCCGCTGGGGACGCCACAACGGTGACACAATCGAAAATATACATTCAAGCAGTTCTTTGATCAGTTGGTCTTCATGGCGCTCCGGAAGGAGGAGCACGCTGCGCCCGCGACTCTGCCGGAAGCCGTCGACCTTCAGACCGACCAGCCTTCCTGCCGCCAGGTGATTGGCAACCAGGGCCTGCGAAACGTAAGCGACGCCACCACCATTGAGCACCGACTGGATAGAGAAGTGCAGGTCATCGGAAACGATCACCCCCGAGAAGTCTGCAAAGGTCAATCCATGGGCCTTGAGGTTCTGCCGCAGCAGCTCCTTGGAACTGCACCCGTCGCGCCGGGCAAACAGGCGCACCCTCCTGAGGTCCTCCACCTTGACGATGCCATCGTTCGACGGCAAGTCATAGCCGGGCGCCGCCGCCACCAGCATTTCATCGTCTGGCAGCGAGAACCGGTCCAGCCCCGTGAAATCCTGATCCATGCAGTGTTCGATGACCGCCAGGTCAAAAGCTTCTTCGCGCAGGCCGTTCAAAGCCCCCAAGGGCTGCAGGAAGACGAACTTCAGGTCGTTCATATCGGAATGCCGGCGCAGAAAGTCGCCGAGGACCTGGGAGAGGAAGGCCATGCCGAAGGTCGGTGTGCAGCAGAGGGAAAGACGCTTGCGCTTGAGTGATTCCTGAAGGCAGCTGAGAAGCTCTTTCTCCTTGTCGAGAATTTCCCTGGCCTTGGCGTGCACGACCATGCCGGCCGCGGTCAGCGCCAGCCGCTGACCGGAGCGGTCGAGCAATTGCTGACCAAAATGCTCCTCCAGGAACTTGATGCGCTGCGAGACAGCCGACTGGGTAATGTGCAGCAATTCCGCAGCCTTGGAAAATGTTCCCGTTTCAACGGCGGCGATCAGGGTATTGAGATAGCGGGTTTCCATGCAATTATTTATATATTTAAGTTAAGTACTATTAATTGTGCTTATACAGGTCATTAGAATGATTCGTTTTACCCTAGCACCAAAGGTTAATAGTATTCAATCGAAACCGTAACTCCAAACCAGCCGTTACACGACGTTGTCGGGCCGCAAAAGGAGAGGAGGCCAAAGATTAACGGCACCGGCGAACGTTTTACTTATCTCGCAGCATCCAGCATGAAAGGAGACACCATGTACAGGAAGTTTTTACTGACCAGGGCCCCCTGGCCGGTCAAGCTCCTCCCCCTGTTGTTATTGGGGGCTTGCGCAACCGGAGCCATCAGGGAGAAGCAGCTGGTCCTGCCCGTCATCGACGGTGCTGCTTCAGTCGGCCAGGCGGCCTGCCTGGAGTGCCATGAAGGGATAGCCGCAGGGGTTCATTCGCGGCTATCCGAGTTCGAGTATATGGGCGGCACGCAAGGCTGCGAAGCCTGCCATGGCGGAGGCAGTCTGCATGTCGAATCCGGAGACACCAGCAAGATTCTGCGCTTCGGCGAGATGCTGCCGGAAGAATCAGCCGCGGTCTGCGCCAAGTGCCATAGCGACGGCAAGCTGATGGACTGGACCCACGGCGAGCATGCCCTGGCCGATGTAGCGTGCACCGACTGCCACAACGTCCACGCTGGCGGCAAGATGTCCCTCAAGCAGCAGGACCCGGATCTCTGCTACTCCTGCCATCAGGAACAACAGGCCAAGGCCAACTTCCCCTCACATCACCCGATCAAGGAAGGGAAGATGACCTGCGGCGATTGCCACAACCCGCATGGCGAACTGCAGACCGAAGAAACAGCCCGCGACCTCTGCCTCGGCTGCCATACCCGCTACCAGGGACCGTTCGTTTTCGAACATGCTCCGGTTGAAGAGGGCTGCAGCACCTGTCACGACCCGCATGGCAGCGTCGCCAACAACCTGCTGCTGCAGAACGAGCCGTTTCTCTGCCTGCAATGCCATGAGAGCCACTTCCACACCACCCGCATCGGCGGCACACTGCCGACCGGCAACGTGGCCTGGAGCGCGACCGATCGCGACGGCAATGTCAACACCATCACGGCCGCGAGCAATCCGCTTTCCGGGGCTGCCAGCGACCTGACGGTGCCAATGCAGAACTCTCACGGAGCGGAAGGCTGGCAGATGGCGTTCGGCACCAAGTGCACGGTCTGCCACAGCGTGGTGCACGGCAGCGACCTGCCGTCACAGACGGCACCGACCACCAACCCCGACGGGACCAAGGGCTGGCCGGCCGGCGGCGCGGGATTGACTCGTTAACGCATGCGAAACAAGGAGGCAATAATGCGATACACCAAGAGGCTGCTGGCGTTGTCGCTGGCCGCCCTGCTCGCCTGTGCCGGCACGGTGGCCGCCGAAGGACAAGGTTCCTTCAGCGGCAGCGTGGAGGCAGGGGTGGCCGGGGTCGGCATCAGTGATGACGCCAAGCGTGTCAATGAATACTCCGTCATTCGCCCCGACCAGGGCGCGGAAGGCTACGGCAAGGTCGACCTGAACGGCGGCAGCGACGGCGTCGCTGTTGGTCTCGAGGCCGACTACATGGGGACGCGCGACCAGAAGTACAACCTGACGCTCGACTACAAGCGGCTGCTGCGGCTCAACGCCGGGTACAGCAGCTTCCTGCACTGGCTCGATCACGACAAGATCGACTACATGGACGCCGGCGTGCGCAGCCCCGGCACCTATGTTGGAGCCAATCCGCTGAGCCCGGACAATATCCCGGGCGGCTTCTCCGCCTACAACCCTGCCACAGGTCAAGTCACAGCGGGCCCGCCCAGCCCGGCCAACACCAACATTGTCCAGCAGTTCGGCCGTGCAACGGTCTACGGCGAAGACTACGCCAGGGGTGAAGATTTTTCCGTCGTCCGCAGCGAACTGAAGACCGGACTCGACATTACCCTGCCGCAGCTGCCGAACATCACCTTCCACCTCGGCGCTCGCATGGAAGAACGTGAAGGGGACGAACAATCGATCGGCATGAGCAAGTGCACCGCCTGTCACGTCACCGGGCAGTCGCGCAAGGTCGATGAAAAGACCACCGACTTCACCGCGGGCGCCACCGGCCGCTTCGGCCTGCTGACCGTCGGCTACACCTTCCTCGACCGGGAGTTCCGCGAGCAGGCTGCCGACCCGACCCGCACCTGGGATCCGACCCTGAATCCCGGCGCCAATTATGCCGGCAGCAACATCAACTTCGACAACCGCATCCTTTACGGTTACGAAGACGGCTCGCTCCCCTACGATGTCACCCCCGGCTCGGACAAGCAAAGCCATGTCCTCAAGGCACGCCTCGACCTGCCAGGCCAGACGATATTGAGCGGCAGCTACGTGCATGCCAACGTCGAAAGTGACAAAGACTCGGAACCCGGGATCTTTACCCTCGACAAGGGGTCCCTGAAGACGACCTACGACGGCTACGGCCTGCGCGCCACCACCAGGTTCGGCAAGCGCATGACCGTCAACCTGCGCGCCAAGGTCGAGGAGATCGAGAAAGACGACGTCACGATCAGTTTTTTCCCGGTCAACCCGAACACCAGCCACGGGTTGGAAGATCCGTATAATCCGCTGGCACCTTTCAATCCCGTCTTCAACCCCGGCAACCCGGTGACCGAGCGCCACTCGACGCTGAACCGCGACGTCCTGACCCTCGGCGCCGACACCCTCTACCGCCTGAGCAGCTACACAACGCTGCGCCTCGGCTACGAGTTCCAGGCGATCCAGCGTGAAGACGACCATCATGAGGACACCAAGGTTCACACCATCAAGGCGGCACTCAAGACCCGCCCGGCC
>JBFIMV010000119.1:0-6936 GCA_041611575.1 Desulfuromonadales bacterium
CTACCTCGTAAACAGTGTCGAAGAAACAGCAGAGAAAATACGCAGTTAAGCAGATATCTATATAGCCCAAGCGGCTGTTTCAGTCAAACCCTTTCCCGCGGACCAGGCTTAAAAAGCGTTGATTTCTCGGCATCTTGTGGACATAATAGCGAACTTTGATTGTTTTTACCGTTTCTGGCGCAGGGCCCGCCGGGTGCGTGACACAATAACTGCGCGGCAAAGGAGTCACAGATGATACGGACCAACAACCTCAACGTCAGCGGCCTGACACCGCTGATTGCACCGGCAGATCTCAAACAGGTCTTTCCTCTCTCCGAGGCGGCAGCCGCTTTTGTGGCCGACGCCCGCGCCCAGGTCAAGGACATCATCTGGTCACGCGACCCGCGCGTGATGGTGGTCGTCGGCCCCTGCTCGATCCATGACCCGAAGGCGGCGCTCGAATACGCCGCGCGGCTCGCGGAGCTGAATCGTGAGCTGAAGGACCAGCTGCTGCTGGTCATGCGTGTTTACTTCGAAAAACCGCGCACGACCATCGGCTGGAAGGGCCTGATCAACGACCCCGACCTCAACGGCACGCACCAGATATCCAAGGGCCTGGGGGTGGCGCGCGGCCTGATGCTCAACATCACCGCCCTCGGCCTGCCGATCGCCACCGAGATGCTCGATCCGATCACCCCGCAATATCTCTCCGACACCATCAGCTGGGGAGCGATCGGCGCCCGCACCACCGAGAGCCAGACGCATCGCGAGATGTCCAGCGGCCTCTCCTTCCCGGTCGGCTTCAAGAACGGCACCGACGGCAACCTGCAGATCGCCATCGACGCCATGGGCGCCGCCTGCCATGCGCACAGCTTCCTCGGCATCAACCGCGAAGGGCGCACCGCCATCGTCCGCACCACCGGCAACCCGGATGTCCATATCGTCCTGCGCGGCGGCAACGACCAGCCGAACTACTCCGCCGCCGACCTCGCCCAGACCGGGCAGATGCTCGACAAGGCCGGCATCCAGACCTCGATCATGGTCGACTGCAGCCACGCCAACTCCTGCAAGGACCACACCCGTCAGGAAGAGGTCCTCAATGATGTCATGGACCAGATCGCCGCCGGCAACGGCCGGATCGGTTCGCTGATGATCGAGAGTTTCCTCGCCGAAGGCAACCAGAAGATGGCCGAGAGGCTCGAGGATCTGACCTACGGCGTCTCGATCACCGACAAATGCGTCGACTGGGCGACCACCGAACGCATGCTGCGCAACGCCCACGCGCGCCTCAAGGCATGCGGTGGCCGCAAACTGCCGGGAGCCTGAATGAGCGACGGCTGCTGCCCGCCGAAACCGAAGCCGGACGGCTGCTGCCCGCCGCCGAAAGCGGAAGCGCCCTGCTGCCCGCCGAAGCCGGTGACCGCCCCTTGCTGTCCGCCGCAAACGGAGACAACGGATGACCGCTGCCCTCCGACGCAGCCTGAATCGTCATGCTGCCCCCCCGCCTTAGCCGACGACCGGCCCGGCTACAAGCTCTGGCCCTTCGTCTGCGGCTGGCTCGACACCCCCGCCGGTCGCGTGCCGCGCGTCGCGACCCGGCTCACGGCGGCGGACATCACTGGCCGCTGGCAGATGCGCTGGGGCCTCGGCCGCAGCCGTTACAGCATCGCCCCCGGACTCTACGCCATCGGCTCGCCCCATGACGAAAGCCCGGTGCTGGTCACCGCCAATTACAAGATGACCTTCGACATCCTGCGCCGCGACCTCGATGGCCGCGACGCCTGGCTGCTGGTCCTCGACACAAGGGGGATCAACGTCTGGTGCGCCGCCGGCAAGGGGACCTTCGGCACCGCCGAAATCGTCCGCCAAGTCCTGAAAACCGGGCTGGAGAATCTCGTCAGCCACCGCACCCTGATCGTCCCGCAGCTCGGTGCGCCGGGAGTGGCCGCTCACCGCGTGCAGAAGCTCTGCGGCTTCAAGGTCATCTACGGCCCGGTCCGCAGCAGCGACCTGCCACAGTTCCTCGACGCCGGCCTGCACGCCGCGCCGGCGATGCGGCGCGTCACCTTTAGCCTGGTCGAGCGCCTCGTCCTGACACCGGTCGAGCTGGTCAACATGCGGCGGCACATCCTCTGGAGCCTGCCCGTCCTCCTGCTGTTCGGCGGTATCGGACCGCAGCTCTTCTCTTTCGCCGCCGCCTGGCAACGCGGCGGCGCCGCCATTCTCGCCGGGTTGGCCGGCCTGGTGAGTGGCGCCGTGCTGGCACCGGTGCTCCTCCCCTGGCTCCCCGGTCGCACCTTTGCTTTCAAGGGAGCCTTTGTCGGCGCGGCCGTCGCCTTTTCCGGGGTGATTCTGTTCGCCGATTCCCTCGAATGGCTGGACAGCCTGGCGCTGCTCACAGCGGTACCGGCCATAGCCTCCTGGTGCGCCATGCACTTCACCGGCTCATCGACTTTCACCTCCCCCTCCGGGGTGGAAAAGGAGATGCGCAAGGCGATCCCCGCCCAGGCATCAGCCCTGCTGGTCGGCGGATTGTGCTGGATCGCCAGCGCGTTTTAAAGGCAATTTATCTTCGAGGTCCTTCAATGACACCTCTGCGTTACCTGGAAAACGTCGTCACCCTGGAGCTCGATGCGGAGAAGTGCATCGGCTGCGGCATGTGTGCGGTCGTCTGCCCCCACGGGGTCTTTGTAATCGAAGACCGCCGGGCGCGTCTCTCCGACCGCGACGCCTGCATCGAGTGCGGCGCGTGCGCCGGCAACTGCCCGGTTGCAGCGCTGCAGGTCAAGGCCGGCGTCGGCTGCGCCAGCGCCATCATCAATGGCTGGCTCACCGGCGAGGAGCCGAACTGTGACTGCGGCGGCAGCTGCTGACGGTCGCTGAAACACGCGCAAGCCCCGTTCCCGTCTTTTATTCCTTCCTGTTATTGTCTAGAATGTGAGTGTTTGCAATTTTGTAGGCTGACACATTCGAGTTTGCGCTGATGTCTTTCATTAATCACATAGCCGCACAGGCTCGCGGTGGTTCCCGTTTTGCGCGGCGGATCATCCTGCCGTCCTTGTTATTTCTCTCCATATCCCTTTTCTCTGCAGGAAATGTGTCCGCCGCTGAACCATTCGAGGTGATCGTCGCCGGGGTGGAAGGTGACATGAAGGAGAACGTCGAAGCGGCCCTCGCCATTCCGCACGGGCTGGTGCGCGACGGTCGCGTCGAGCCGACCTGGGCGCGGCGGTTCGCCCGGCAGTCCCGGGACAGGGCGGCCAAGGCCCTCGAACCCTTCGGTTACTATGCGCCCGAAGTGGCGACTGACCTTGCCTCGATTGGCGACGGCGGCTTTCGCCTGACCGTCACCATCGCCCCGGGGGAGCCCGTGCGGATCAGCCACCGCTCTATCGTCCTTTCCGGGCCGGGGGAAGACCACTCGAGGCTCAAGCGCCTGGTCGCGAACTTCCCGCTCACCGTTGGCGAGGTGCTGCGCCACGACCTCTATGAGGAAGGCAAGGGCAAGCTCCTGGCAACGGCGACCTCTCTCGGCTACCTCGACGCCCGCTTCGTGCGCCACGAAGTCCGCCTCACGCGGGCAGCCCTGGAGGCGGAAATCGACCTGGAGCTGGAAACCGGCCCGCAATACAGGTTCGGCGAGGTCGCTTTCCATGGCGCCGAAGACTTCCCCGAGCATGTCCTCCGCCGTTACCTCGCCTTCTCATCCGGTGAAACCTTCGTCGACACCAAGCTGTCACAAACCCAGGCCAACCTGTACGACGCCGACAAGTTCCGTGGCGCCAAGGTCACGGCAGAACACGACCAGGCCGAAGAGCAGACCGTTCCGGTGCGGGTCGACCTGGAACCGATGCCGCAGTACCAGCTCCGTCCCGGCATCGGTTACGGCACGGACACCGGGGCACGGGCCAGTCTGCGCTTCCGCGACAGCAACAGCTTCCACCTCGGCCACGAGCTGCAGGGCGACCTGCTCTACGCCCAGCTGCGCCAGGTCCTCTCCGCGCGCTACCTTGTCCCTTTGGCCAGCCGCCTCGACAGCCTGATGTCCTTCTCGGTGCAGTTCGACCGCGACGTCAACGACACCTTCGATTCGCGCTCCCTGGAGACGGAAGCGAGCCTGACCCATGGCTTCGCCAAAGGAGTGAAAACCACGTTTTTCCTCAACCTCAGCCAGGAAGCCTACCAGGTCGGGGACGAGGACTCGCGCGTCACGACCCTGGTGATGCCCGGCGTGCGTCTCGGTCAGCGCCGCTGGAGATTCGACAGCCCGGGCCGGCCGCGGGAGGGCTACTCCTGGGAGGTCGAAGTGCGGGGTTCCTCGTCGTCCCTCGGCTCGGACGTCAGCCTGCTGCAGGGGCTGATCGGCGGCAGCGCCATCATCCGCCTCCCCGGCCAGATGCAGCTGATATTGCGGACCGAGGGCGGGACGACCTGGCAGGATGTTTTCGACGATCTGCCGGCCTCGATGCGTTTCTTCGCCGGCGGCGACAACAGCGTCCGCGGCTACGCTTACAAATCCCTCGGCCCGGAGGACAGCAACGGCGACGTGACCGGCGGGCGGCACATGCTGATCGGCAGCGTCGAGCTCGAGAGACGCCTCGGCAAAGACTGGAGCCTCGCCCTGTTTTACGACAGCGGCAACGCCTTTGATGATTTCAACGACTTCGAGCTGGCCCACGGCGCCGGTTTCGGCGTCCGCCGCCATACCCCGATCGGGCCGATCAAGCTCGACCTGGCCCGCCAGGTCGGCAACAACGACAACGCCTTTCGCCTGCACATGAGCGTGGGGTTCGGCTGGTGACGCGCAGGGGCCGCCATATCGTCCTGGTTGGGCTGGGAGTCGCAGCAGCAGTCCTGCTTGCCGCCGGCTGGCTGGTCGGCACCACCCCCGGCTCGACGTGGCTGCTGGAGAGAGCGCTGAGCCTCGCTCCGGTCAAGGTCACTGTCGAGCGGGTCGAGGGGCGCCTTGCCGACCGCTTTGTTTTGCACGGCCTGCGCACGGCATGGCAGGAGAACGCACTCGCCATCGACGAGCTGACCCTCGACTGGTCGCCATGGTCGCTCCCGTCACGCACCCTGAACATCAGCCGCCTCGCCCTTCGCGGCCTGACCCTGCAGCTCGTTCCTCCGGCCGAACCGTCCACTCCGGCAACCCCACGAAAGCTCGCCTGGCCGTCGCTGCCCGGCTGGCTGGAGCCCTGGCGCATCCGCGTCGATGCGCTGCACCTGGAGAACCTCCGCCTGGCACGCCCATCGGCCGACGACCTGCATGCCGAGCGGCTCAGCGCCGCACTGAGACTGGAAGAAGGCCGGGTCTTCATCGACAAGTTCGAAGGTGTCGGAGCTGGCCGGCGGCTGCACGCCGACCTGGAGCTCGGCCTCAAGGCTGCAGGGCTGAAGGGTCGGCTTGCACTGGTCGCGGCCGACGATAGCGAGATGGAAAACCTCGCGCTGGGCGTCGACCTCACGAACGCAGAGGGAGAAGGCCTGGTCGCCGGCCCGGTGCAGGCCACCGCCGGTTTGCCGGGATGGCCGGACCTGCGCCTCGACGGCCGGATCAAGCTCACTGAAGAGCGTCTTGACCTGACCGACCTCAAAATTTCCCGCAGCGACGCAACCGGCACTGTCGCGGGTTGGCTCGCCCTGGGCTGGACATCACCGGACCTGCGCGGCGAGGGGGAACTCGAGGTTCAGCAGTGGTCGCACGGCACGGCACCGGACTAGGCGGTCACCGTCAACGGCCAGCTTTCCGGGGGAGGCACCATCGACACCCATCACGGCCGTTTCGACCTCCGCGTCACCGGCAACAGCTGGCGGGAAGGCCGGCTTGCCGGTGGCTGGAGCGGAGAGCGCAGCAGCCTGCGCGCCGCCATCGAACGCGGCCAATGGCTCGGCGGCGAACTGTCCGGCAACCTGCTGGCCGCCTGGGGGGAACGGACGGAAGCGACCATCCAGCTGGCCGCCCGGCGGCTCGACCCGGCACGGCTTGCGGCCGACTGGAGCGGCTCGGTCAACCTCAAAGCCGACATCGGCCTGACCCTCGACGCCGATGACACGAAGGTGCGGTTCGACGCGGCCTTTGCCGACAGCCGGCTGCGTGGCGTCCCCCTGCACGGCCAGACGCGCGGCAACTGGCAGGGCGGCACCCTGCAGCTCGACACGCTCGACCTGCGCGGCGACGGCTTCTCCCTGCAGGCCCAGGGGGTGCTCGCCGAGCGGCTCACGCTGAACCTTGCAGTCGACGACCTGGGCGGCCTGGTGCCGCAGAGCAGCGGCAGACTGCAAGGCAACGGCTGGTTCAGCTACCGGGCCGGAGACTGGCGGGCCGATGTCCGGGCGAACGCCGACCGACTGCGCCTCGGTGAGCTGTCGCTCGATGCCGCCAGCCTCTCCCTGCACCGCCAGGAGAGCACTCTGCCGACCCGGGTGCAGCTTACGGCCGGCGCAGCCGGTTACGGTATCGTCCAGCTCATGGCCTTGCAGGCGACGCTGAACGGCACTCCGGACAGCTTCGACCTGGACCTTGCGACCGACATGCCGGACGGCAGCGCCCGGACGACCCTGTCCGCCAGGCGCGTCAACGACGTGTGGTCGGGAACGCTCAGCGACCTGCAGATCAACCAGGAGCTGGCCGGCGACTGGAGGCTGGTCGAACCGGTCACCTTCCGGCTCGACGACCGCAGCGTCGATCTCACCAAGCTGCAACTGCGCAGCCCCGACGGCGAGCTCTCCCTGGCGGGTCGCTTCATGCGCAACAGCAAGGACCATCGGTTCACCTTCTCCGCCACGCGCCTGCCGCTGGAAATCCTCACTCCCCTGATTGCACCCTGGGGGCTGGCCGGAGCCCTCGACGCCGAGGTGGCTTGTGAAGCGCAGGGTTGCCGGATGCAGGCCGGCGGCCTCGAAGCACTGCGTCACGAAGACCGGATGCTGTCTTTCGAAAATGTCCTGCTGGAG
>JBFIMV010000120.1:0-6916 GCA_041611575.1 Desulfuromonadales bacterium
CGGCCTGGTGCAATCCGGCGTGCCGAAAACCGTCAGCCAGGCGATCGACGCCAGTTTCCCCGTGACCCTGCCGATCGGCCGGGTCACCCAGCGCAGCCGGCTTTTCAGCGACGCCGCCTGCAGCGCCCTGCTGGAAGAGACCAACGACATGGCGATCTTCGTCAGCAACGGACTCAATGAAATCTCGGTGAACCCGCCGACGCTCTACTACAGGATCGACTGACCGGCATGAAAGAGACGACGCACCTTTTCATAGACCTGCGCGGGCGTGACCTGCGCGCCCTGGTCACCGAGGGGAAACGGGTGCTCGCCGCCAGCGCGACGCCCGGGCCACTGGACGACGGACGGACTCTGCAGGAGCTGATTGCGACGCTGGTCGCCAAGGCCGGACGCAAGCCGGAACGGGCCCACCTGGTGCTCGGCAACGACCAGGTGAGCTTCAACACCTATCGCCTCCAGGAGATGCCGCTGGCCGACGTGGAAATGATCATCCAGCGCAGCATCACCACGGCCACTGGTGAACGCGAGCCGATCTTCCGCCTCACACCGCTCTCCCCCCAGCAGGACAAGGAAGCGTTTCTCGCCGAGCAGGTCTCCCGGGAGACAGTGGCCGGATACCGGCAGCTGTTCGAAAACGCCGGCGTCCGGCTGGAGACGATCTCCACCGGACTGCAGGCCAACCTGGCTGCCTTCGCCGCGCACCGCGACGACATCCTCCAGGCCCAGGCAATCTTCGACATCAGCTCCGAGGCAATTACGGCGATCTTCCTCTCGCCGACCGAGCTTCTGCATTACGAGACTTTGGCCATCCAGGAAGTCGAACGGGAAGACGACAGCAGCGACGCTGCCGAACGCAGCCGGGCGATCAAGCGCCGGCTGTTCGCCATCCTCAACGTCATCCACGGCATCTATTCGCAGTACATGCTGGCCAACCCCCATTCTGCCATCGAGAAAGTCTGGCTGTGCGGCCCCGAATCAGGCATAGAGGGCCTGGAAGAATCCCTGGTCGAGGCGATGGACGTCGAGGCCGCGGCCTTCGACCTGCTCGCCGGGCAGCTCGACGACAGCCGCCCCTACACCCCCCTTTTCGGCCTGGCTGAAGCGCGTGGGCAGGCCGGTTTCGTCAACTTCATCCCCGCCGAGACACGCAAACCGACGCGCGCCGTCTCACGCACCCGGGCTCTCGCTGCGGGCGCCGTCGTTGTCCTGCTCCTGGCCGCCGTGGTGGTCACCTCCCAGCTCGAGATACGCCGCATGGAGCAGCGGCTGAAAAGCGAAACCGCTGAACTGCAATTCCTCCAGGCGACCGCTGCCGCCGAACGCGACCGGGCCGCGAGTCTCCGGTTCCTCAAACAGCTTGACGACACGACGCCCGCGCTTTATGCGATGCTCGGTGAAGTCGCCGACCGTCTCCCCGTCGAGGTCCAGCTCGATGGCATCAACTACCGCCAGGAAGACGACTCAGGCGTTCTCGAATTGCTCGCGGTGACCCGACACGAAACCCCCTGGAAGAACGAGCGGATCTTCACGGCCCTGATGGCATCCCTCGACGAATCGCCGACCCTGGAATGCAAACAGGACCCCGAGATCGCCATGTTGCGCGTCGGCGAAGAGAAGCTGATCAAGATCAAGGTGAGCTGTCGCACCAGGACGCCGGAAAGGAAGCCCTGAGATGAAGCGGATTCTCCTTTTCACCCTGCTTGGGCTTCTCCTGGTCGGCGGCATCTATTACAACCGCCAGGGAGAAGTGAAACGCCTGGGCGAAGAAGTCGCCAAGGTGCAGGCCGAAAAACTCACCCTGCAGCAGGAAGCCATCGCGATGGCCGACCTGGCAAGGCGTTATGCCGGCAAGACGGACATCGCCGCGTTCACCGACGCCCTCTACGGCTGTGCCAGCCAGGTTGGCCTGCGCAACCACGAGGTGACCACCAGCGCCTACCGCGAGGAGCAGACCGCCCGC
The DNA here is from genome assembly GCA_041611575.1 of Desulfuromonadales bacterium. Taxonomy (GTDB): domain Bacteria; phylum Desulfobacterota; class Desulfuromonadia; order Desulfuromonadales; family BM103; genus JBFIMV01. The sequence goes on from JBFIMV010000120.1 coordinate 1,961, forward strand.
ACCGGGCGCGGCAGAAAGAGCGTCAGCGACCTCAAGACGCAGCGCCTGCAGGTCTCCCTGTCCGGGGAATTCCGCAAGGTCGCCGAGTACCTCGACCTGCTCCAGAAACTTGAAAGCCGCAAGCGGATCACCCGTTTCGCCCTGGTGCCGGGAGAAAAACAGCTTGCGGCGACCGTGGTCATCGATCTCTACTCGTTGGGGGGATCCCATGTCCGCTAGAATGACCCGATCGGCGGGCATCCTTCCCCTGCTCGCCCTGCTGTGCACAGTCTGTCCGGTCAGCGCCGCCGATCCGGGAGGCGTCTCTCCAAGCTGGCAGAGGGACCCGTTCCGCTACGTGTCGCCCGCTTCGAGAGGCCCGGTCGACAGGCTGGCGGCTGCAGACAAGCCGGTGGAGAAAGTCGAAGCGGTCCCGAGGCGACCCGAGGCAGCCGGCAAAGGGCTGGAAGGGATTTTCGTCAACAATGGCATCTATCGTGCACTCTACAATGGCCGCCTGGTCGGCCGGGGCGAGCGCTTCGATGGCCTGCTGTTCCGTGACATCACGCTTTACAATGTCGTCGTCGAGGACTCTTCCGGACGCCGCACGATCGAATTATTCCATGAAAACTAAGGCGGGAGCGCAATGAAAAACATTCAATGGCTGTTGACCCTTCTGCTGGCCCTGGTCCTGAGCGGCTGCATGACCCCGGACATGCTCCGGGTTTCCAACACCCTGGCAGCGCCCGAGTTCAGCGCCGCGCCGACGCCAACACCACCGGGGCCGGGACAGAAAGCCGACAGCTCGTTGCGCCAGATCAACCAGGGGAACTTCTCCCTGGCGCTGATCGACGTCGACCTCAAGCAGGCGCTCGCCATCCTCTCCAAGGACAGCCCGGTACCGATTATCGCCGAGCCCGGCGCCACCGGCCGCGTCACGGTCAACATCCGCAACAAGCCGCTCGGCGACCTGCTGGTCACCATGCTGCGCCCCCTGGGCTACACCGCCACCATCGAGGACGGCGTGATCGTCGTCGGGCCGCCGCGGCTGGTCACCCGCAGCTTCGTCATCAACTATCTCAAGGACAAGCGGGTCTCCAACAGCGTCACCAACGCCTCGATCTCGGCCGGCTCCGGCGGGTCCGGTGAGGGTGGCGGCGGAGCCCAGGGGAACGTCAGCGTCACCACCTCGGGGAGCACCGACTTCTGGGCCGAAACCATCAAAGGGCTGGAGGCGATCGTCTACGGCGTCGGCAAGAAGGACGGCGAAGGCTCCGGCAGTCGCATCGTCACCAACCAGCTGGCCGGTGTTATCCACGTCACCGCGCCGACCGACACCATGGACGTCGTCAGCGCCTTCCTCGACAGCATCGAGGAAGAGGTCAAGCGCCAGGTGCTGATCCAGGCGCACATCGTCGAAGTCGACCTGAATGACAAGTTCTCCCTCGGGATCAACTGGAATGCCTTCCTGCAGAGCGCCAACAAGAGTGTTTCCTTAAAGCAGGTGGCGCATTCGAGCAGCCTGGCCAACTCCTTCGTTCTCGACATCAAGACCCCTGATTTCGACTTGCTGCTCGATGCCCTGAAAGAACAGGGCGACGTCAACATGCTTTCCAGCCCGAAAATTTCCACCCTCAACAACCAGAAAGCCGTCATCAAGCTGACCACCAAGGAGGTCACCTGGGTGCAGTCGACCATCCGCGACAGTGACGGCAAGATCACGGAGGTCATCAACACCCCGCAGATTGATGAAGTCGGCCTGTTCCTCGACGTGACGCCGAACATTGCCTCCACCGGCAGCATCACCATGCAGGTGCATCCGAGTATCACCGAAGTCAAAAGGGTTTCCGAATCGCCGGACACATTCAGCAGCAAGCCGGTGATCACCGTGCGTGAGGTCGACACCATGGTCGACGTCCTGTCCGGCCAGACCATGGTCATCGGCGGCCTGATCTCCGACAAGTTCTCCACCACCAAGCGCGGCATCCCGCTGCTCGGTGACATCCCCTACCTCGGCTGGCTCTTCTCCAACTTCGTCCAGGAGAAACGCAAGACCGAGCTGGTGATCTTCCTGACGCCCTACGTGCTCAACAGCAACGTCATCGAGGACATCCGCAAGGAGCACGAGAACCGGCTGTGGGGCCGCGAGGGGATCAACCGCCTGGTGCAAAACGCACAGCAGTGATGACACCCCGCTCATTGATTGCCATTCAGTAAAAACAACTTATAATTTGGTCCTGCCGGCTCGCCCTGCACGCCCGCCGACGTGCAGGCTGCCACACTTTTGCCTCCACACAAGTGGGACATTTGCCAGAAAGCCCCACAAATGGACGGTTACTTATCCTTTTGGAGAACTGCACTTTTCGCCTGAACGACACAAGATGGGCGATCATCGGACTTGCCGGGCCGGATTGAAAGCAGATCAGGCAAAGAAGCCGGCGACTTCAGAAGGGATCGTTCGTTTGGCACGGTTCATGTAAAACATCCAATCAGCATCATAACAATGAAGAGTCCAACAAGACCGAGTGACTCGAACCAATTTGATGAAAACACTGCAGGGTTTCTGTTTCAAGACCACAACAGACAAACATCGGGAGGAAAAAATGAAGACTGCCACGGAGAACAACCAACGGAAGGCCAACGCCGGCTTCACACTCATCGAGGTCATCGTGATCGTCGCCATCCTCGCCATCCTGGCCGGGGTGCTCGCACCGATGATCTTCCGCCAGATCGACGATGCCAAGCTGTCGCGCGCCGAAGCCGACGCCAAGTCGATCAGCTCGGCGATCCTCGTCTTCCGCAAGGACGTCGGCGTCTGGCCGAACCTCTCCGGTGCGGCCTGCCTGCCGGCCACGACGCTGCTCAAGGGACAGGGCAACCTGCCCCAGGGCCTGGCCGCCATGGGCTTCACGACCGCTCCCGCGCTCTTCTTCAAAGATGTCCTCATGACTGATAACGAATCATGCTACAACGCCACGATGTACAAAGGCCCCTACCTGCCCGAGGTCACTGCCGATCCCTGGGGGAACGCCTACGTTCTCGCCGCGGACAACTTCGACCTTGACGGCCGGGCGGCATTCGTTTTCTCCGCCGGACCGAACGGCACCATCGACACGCCGATCTTCTCGGTATCACCACTCGGCGACGACATCGGCATCCGGGTCAAGTAAACCCGAACGTTTGTGCGAACAATACAGGCCGGTGGAAATCTTCCACCGGCCTGTTGACTTTGCACCGAAGCAACACCTTGAACTCTATACAGATCCGGAGATGGCTGCTCCAGACATCCTGCATCACGGTGCACGCCGACCAAAAACACCTGGTCAACGTCATCAAGCGCATGCGCAGGAAACCATCAAGGGTCCGATTGATCCATGGGGAAGCGGAAGCGCAGCAGGCACTGCGTCACGAACTGGAGAAGCTCGGCGTCAGCGTTGATTAATGGGGACACTTCTTGAAGTGTTTTCGAATCGTCAGAATTTGACGTCTAAACGTTATAATGTTATGGTGTTTCTGGAGGTGAGTAATGGAAAACAAGCGCGCGACAATCTATTTCGACCCAGATCTGCACAAGGCACTCCGGCTCAAAGCGGCAAGCACCGACCATTCGATTTCGGAGCTGGTCAATGAGGCGGTTCGCTACGCCCTGATGGAAGATGCGGAAGACATCGAGGCTTTCGAAGTGCGGGAGAACGAACCCCTGCTCTCCTTCGAAGAGGTCCTCAGGGATCTGAAAAAAAGTGGCAAAATTTAAGATTTTCTTTCGACAGTCTGCAGGCAAGGAGCTCGGCAGCCTCCCCAAGGCTGTCCTGCAAAGGATCATCCGTCGCATCGAGTCACTGGCAAATGACCCCAGGCCAACGGGTTGCGAAAAGCTGAGCGGGCAGGAATGGTATCGAATACGGCAAGGGGATTACCGTATTGTTTATTCCATCCAGGATGATGAACTGACCATCTGGATTATCAAGATCGGGCATCGCAAGGACATCTATAAGCGATTGAAACCCTAGAACCACTCTTAGTACACTTCCTCAACAACAATTTCTATGTTCTCGAGGCTCTTGCCGGTGCGGATGCGCACGGCATGATCCGGGCTGCCCTGGTAGCGGCCATAGATTTCCCCGGGCGCGGGAGTGCCGCCCAGCTGATCGCGCGCAGCCAGGTAATAAACTCCTCCCTGCGGGAAGGAGAGGATGAAGCGCCCGTCCGGTCCCGTCCTCTGCGAGACGTAAAGCGGGCGGTTGAGCATCATCGGGTCGTCATAGAGCATCGCCTGGGAACCTGCGACAGGTTCGCCCCTGGCGTTGATGATCCGGCCGGTGATGCTGGTGTTGCCGAACATGGTCGAGGCATAACGCTCGACCTTTTCCGGCACCTCGATCAGGGGGATGTGCACGCGGGCCACCTTGCCCTCCTGAAGCGCCAGAGGGTTGCCCGGCAGGTAACCGAACAGGTCGCCGGCCCGCAACGGCCCTGCAAAATTACCGCTCTTGCGCATCCGGACCACCAGGTAGTAAGTCCCCCCCGGCAACGGCAGCTCAAAAAATCCCTGCTCGCTGGTTGGCGCCGACATGCCGAGCCCCATGCCCTTGAACTGGCTGGTCAGATCGGGATAGACGTAGACGATCGCCCCGGAGACCGGCTTGCCGCCGTCCGTAACCAGGCCGAGGACGCCGCCCTCGACCTGCGCCTTCTGAGTCGGTGCAGGTAATTTGACGGGCTGCATCAGCAGGTTGACGTTTTCCAGCCCTTCCTGCGGCACCGAGACCGGGTTGCGTCCGTAGAAGGTGAACAGCTCCTTGCCTTTGGCAAGCAGGTAGTACTGGCCCTTCGGCAGATCGATGGCGAAATGCCCGTCGGCGGCAGTTGGCCCGAAACGGTACGCCGGTGCCTGGGTGAAGTTTTGGACATCTCCCGGGAAGACGAGGATCTCTATCCCGGCGACGCCTTTACCGTCGATGGTCGCCTTGCCCTTCA
>JBFIMV010000121.1:0-6880 GCA_041611575.1 Desulfuromonadales bacterium
TATCCTCGGACGAGAAGCTGGTGATCCATTCCATTTTCGGCTCCGCAGGTGGCGGCGGCCAGTAAACCTTCAACGGTTCCGGTCTTTTAGCGCTGCAACCAGACAAGACGACGGTCGCCAGAAGGGTAATAAATATCGTGTATTTCTGCAGATTCTTCATTCTCATTTCCTCGCTTTACGTGTTGTTCCCCTCTTCGAACTCACTACTTCTTATGGCATTTCGAACACAGGTTCATACGCGACGAAACCCCCCAGCGGAGCATGGCATTGCTCACCCCGGAATGCGGCTCATGACAGCTGGCGCAGCTGAGATCCTCGCCCATCCCCGCGGGATTGGTCACCCCCTTGAGCGGGTGCGGTTTGCCACCCGAGCCGCGGGCGACATGCGGCTCCTTGGCCACCTGGGCGTGGCAGGAGACGCACAGATCATAGGCCGGCAGGATCAGCTGCCCCCGTTCGCTGCTGGCGTGGGGGTCGTGGCAGACCATGCAGAGACCTGCCTCGACCGGGCCGTGCACGAACTTCGACTTGCGGAACTCCTCGATCTTGTCTTCATGGCACTCCATGCACAACGAGGCGTCCCCGGGACGAGCCTGGTACTTGCCGGGCTTGCTGTCGGCGACGTGGCAGTAGGTACATTCGTAAACACCGGCGGGGCCATGCACATGCGCCTCGTTCATCATGCGCATATGACAGGAGCCACAGGGGTTCTGCTTTGGGTCGGGGTTGGCCAGCTCGCTCGCTGAAGGCGTCATGTTGTGGCACTCGGCGCAGGGCGTCTCGCGCTCGGGGAGGTGAAATACCTCCTGCCTGAAATCGGCCGGCGGCGCCTGGTCGTAGCGATCAAGATAAAAGACCGTGGCGTTGGCTGACGCCACCTTATCCCGGCCCTGATACCCTTCGACGACGATCCTGTTCTTCCCCGGATCGAAGAGCGGCTTGACGATGAACATGTCCTCGAAAGCCGCGCGGTAGGTCTCTGACGAGATATCGATAATGTCACTCTTCACCCCGTTGATCTCGACCGCGATGCCGGTGAGGACGGGATCATTGCCGCCCTTGATGACCAGGTACTTCGACCGGGTCACATAGGTTCCGTCGAGGGGATACAAGAGCTGCAGCGCAAAGGCATTGCCGCAAAGCAAAAGCGCGAGCAAAGTAATAAACAACGCAACGGACCTGCGTTTCATTTCGACTTCCTTTCTGACACCAAACGCGTTTACTGCCTACCGGGCCTGCATGGCATCCCGACTGATCGGATGCTCATTCAGGTATTGCGGCGTAAGGAACTGGAAACGGTGCAGCATGCGGTTGAGGCTGTCGACCACCCAGATGCTGCCGTTATCATCGACATCGACTCCGCGGGGCAGGTAAAAACCGCCCGGCGAGACGCCTTTCTTGACAATCGACTTATCACCGATACGTAGCAGCAAATCCCCATCACGGCTGAAGATGACCAGCTTGTGCGCCAGGGCATCGGTCACATAAACCTGCCCGGTGCTGGACACCGCCAGGTTCTTCGCCATCTCGAACGACCCCTCTGCTGTACCGCGCTCGCCGAACATTCTCAGGAACTTTCCCGTCTCATCAAAAACCTGCACGCGGGCGTTCAAGGCATCGAGCACGTAGACGTGGCCCTGCTCGTCGACATCGACGTCGGTCGGAAAGTTGAACTGCCCGGGTCCGTTTCCCCGTTCCCCCAGGTAGCCGGTCAATCCACCCTGCATGTCGAACAGAGCCAAGCGGTGTTTGACCGTATCCAGCACGTAGATCCTGTTGCGTTGCGGGTCGACGGCGACCGCGGTCGGCCGTTCCGTTTCAGGGTCGCTCAACGAGAAGAGATACCGCTCATTCTCGTCGAAAACGGCGACCTTCCTGGTGACGACGTCACTGATGTACAGCCTGCCGTCCTTGGTGACGGTTACGCTGAAGGGCACCACGAAACCGAACTCTACACGACTGCCTGGCCCCAATGGCTTGAGAACCCGATGCTTTTGCTTGGGCAAATCGAGGACAAAGACCTGCCGCGCTCCCGAGTCGGCAACATACACCCGCCCCTTGCCGTCCGAGGCGACGTCCACCGGCGTGGTGAAGATAGCCTCCGGACGCGTCTCCCCCAGGATATACTCGGTCATGAACCCTTTACCGGTCGGCTTCAGGTCATGATCGGAAAAGTACCATTGCAGGTATTCGATCCGCGGCTCGGCCGGTGATGGCGGAAAGAAAAAGCGTTTCTTCGCCTGGGGCGTACCGGTGCCGCACGCTGATAACAGCAGCACGGACAACAGGAACACCATGTAGGAAAAACCACGCATACACCGAATTACTTACTTGTTCTTGATTTTGATCGTACGGTCATAGGTCTTGGGACGGTGGCAACCGACATAGCAGGTCGCCCGCTCCCCTTCGCTGGCCCAGGTCAGGGGGATGTCCCATTGACCGAAGCCCGGCACCCGGCTCATCAGCAAATGCTCCTGGTCGGCGCCATGCACGCCGTGGCAATTCTTGCAGACCCGACCCTTTTCGGTCCGGTTGACGTGAAAGTAGTGCAGGTTGGCGTCACGGTTGCGGAATTGCGTCGCTTCCGAGGTCCTTTCGTAGAGGAAGGCGTTCGGATCGTGACAGCTGAAGCAGAGTGCGAAATTATTCTCGTCGAACGGGGTATAGAATTTCTCGGGGTAATAATCTTTGAGAAACGGCCTGTACTCCGAAGCATGAGGGGTATGGCAATCCCAGCAGAGGCCGTTGACGACCGGGTCATGCTGCGAAACGGCCTTCTCCATGATGTCCCGGATGCCGGTATGACAGGCCAGGCAGAGGTCTTTCCCCGGCAGTGTCAGCATCGACCGGTTCTGGCCGCCATGAATGCCATGGCATATCTTGCAGTTCTCGGCCCGCACCGGGCCGTGGGTGTACTTGCCGCGGACGACTTCCTCATGACAGGTCAGGCAGAGCTTGCCGCCCGGTTGCAGCACGAAGCGCGGCTGACCGCCCTGGTGCGGACTGTGACAACCGGTACAGCCTTCCTCGACGGCCGAGTGAGGATATGCAAGTCCGTCTGCCGGGTTCTTGTGGCAGCGCAGGCAAAGTGCCGGCTCCTCTGCTGTCAACTGCATCGAGCCGGCGCCGGGATGGGACTGACCGGTCGCGGAGTGGCACGCCGAGCAGTCGCCTTTCGCCACGGGAGAATGCACATATTTCGCCTTGCCCATGGTCGCATGGCACTGGGCGGTGACACAGCTTGCCGCCTTAGCGGCCCCCGACCAGAAGACGAAAGATCCCCCCGGGGCCCTGTCCACCATGAGAGGCAGGGCCAGGATACAACTGATCGCTAGACAGATACTGGACAGGCCAATTCGCATCTTTAACCAATCCCCCCGGATCCGGATTTCGTAGACAAGGGTTAGACAACGCAATTACGGCGCTTTGGCGGCGTAGCACCCCGCCAACTCCCAGAGAACGGAAGCCACTCACGAGGCACAACGATCGCCAACAGGCCGCAGAACCGACAAAACCCGCACAAACGGCATGATTCATGACGATTGCATGCAAGTTTTCGGCCCGAATACGCAGCAGGGGGACAGAACTGATCGTCCATCCCCCCGCAGAGATACCAGATATCGGCTATTGTGGCCAGCGGAAAGGAACCCGGAGAAAGCCAGGCCGAACCTTAACCGCACTGGACGTAGAACATTTATCCAGAGATAAACCCACGCAACCGCAAAATCAGGGACAGTTCCCTAGCTGCCGCCGTAGGAGTGCAGGCCGGAGAGCACCAGGTTGACGCCGAGGTAGCAGAAAATGGTGGCGGCAAAACCGAAGATCGACAGCCAGGCTGCACGCCGGCCGACCCAGCCGCGGGTGAAGCGCGCGTGCAGGAAGGCGGCGTAGATGAACCACACGATCAGGCTCCAGGTCTCCTTCGGGTCCCAGCTCCAGTAGGTGCCCCAGGCATAGTTCGCCCAAGCCGCACCGGTGATGATGCCGATGGTCAACATCGGGAAGCCGACCATGATCGCCTTGTAGTTGAGATCGTCGAGGACCTTGGTGCTCGGGAACATGCCGAGGAGGCCGCCGATCGGCGACTCTTCGGCGGACTTCTCTTCCTTGCCGACCTTGATCAGGTACATGATCGACACGCCGCAGGCCAGGGCGAAGGCCGCGTAACCGATAAAGCAGGTGATGACGTGGTAGGTCAGCCAGTTGCTCTGCAGTGCCGGCACCAGCGGCGCGATGGAGGCATCAAGACCCCACTGAGCCCAGATCATGCAGGCGAAGGCAAAGGGGATGACGAAGGCGCCGATGGAGCGCTGCTTGTACTTGAGATCGAAGATCAAGTAGATGAGCAGGATCGACCAGGCGAAAAACACCACCGACTCGTAGAGGTTGGAGAGCGGCGCCTGTTCGAAGCCCATGGCGTAAGCCTCTCGCCAGCGCAGGCCGATGGCCAGGGTGTTGGCGGCAAAACCCGCCCAGCAGATCAGGGTTGCGCCGAAGCCGACGGCGCTGTTGCGCGAGGTCATGTAGACGATGAAGATCACCATGGCGATAAAATAAGCGATCGTCGTGATATTGAAAAACAAAGAGCTGGTCATGCCGTGTTCCTCCGTCAGGACGCCAGGGCGTCGTTAAGGTCTTTTTTCAGCTCGTCGAAATAGAGCGCAAACGCGGGCTGGTTGCGGTGCGCCGCGCCACCGAACTTGACGCCGACCCCCTTGTCCAGCGGCTGGATCACGACCCAGATGCGCCGGTGCGAGAGGAAGAAGGCGCCCATGGAGCCGAGCACCATGAGCAGGCAACCGATCCAGACGACCCAGACGCCCGGGTCCTTGGCCACCTGCAGGCCGGTGTAGTAGCTCTGATCGGCGTCGAGCAGCGTAACGATGTAATCGCCGCCGCGCTTCTCGTCCAGTTGCGGGAAATTCTTGAAAACCACGAACGGCGTGCCCTGCTTGCGGTCGGCTTGAACGATATTCACCTGCGCGGCCGGGCCGAAGTTCTGGTAATTCGGCGCAAATCCCATCGGCACCAGCGACGAGCCGTCCGGCAGCGGCAGGCGCCTGCCCTGCTGTCCGGAAACCGGGACCGTTACGCCGGACTCGCGGATCTTCACCTGGAAACGATAGATCGGATCACCGGCCGGACCGTAGCTTGACTGGTAAAAGGTCAGTCCCTTGTAGCTGAGCGGGTCGTTGACCTCGATCCTTTTCTTCAGGACCTCTACGCCGTTCTCCAGGACCACCAGGTCACTGGTGAACTCTTTGGGTCGGCTGCCGCCCTCATAGAAGGCCACATCGAAATCGTCGCAACGCAATTCGAAGCCGAGCGGGATCGGCTCCTTGCCGGCACGCGGCCAGACCTGGTTGACCGACTTGCCCTCGACGATGTTGACGTACGCCTTGTAGCCCCAGATGTTGCCGATCATGGCGCCGAGGAAGATGATCAGGATCGACGAGTGGGTGACATAGACGCCGAAGCGCGAGTAGGCTCCTTTTTGGGAGAACAGATGTATCTTACCGTCCTGTTCGGTCACCACCGGTGACGCGAACTTCTTGCCGAGAACCGCGGCGACCTTGTCGCGCACGCTCTCCAGGGTGCCGGAGGCGACGATCTCGTCCCGGTTGGAGAAAGTGCGGAACAGCCCGTCGTCCGCCACCAGGACCGGCTCGCGCACGGTCTTGATGATGCGCGGCAGGCGCTTGATCGAGCAGCAGATCAGGTTGATGGCAAAGATACCCATCAGCGAGAGGAACCACCAGGAGTGGTACATGTCGAAAACCTGCAGGGAGTTGAGCGCCTTGAAGGTCGACTCGCTCATGCCGTATTTCTGGATGTACTCCTGCGGGTCGAGGTTCTGCTGAATCACCGTGCCGATGATCGAGGTCAGGGCGAGCAGGATCAGGGTGACGATGGCCAGCTTCAGGGAGCAGAAAAAATCCCACAGCTGGTCGGTAAAGCTCTGTTCTTTACTCAAGTCGGTTTCTCCTGGAGAGAGAAGGAAGCGAAATCTTCATTCTCAAAAATCAGGCTGTCGCATCAAGAAGATTTCCATTCTTGATACGACAGCATCACTTGGAAAGATAATATGGCCGCAGCCGGCAAGTCAAGCGAACCCGGCGGCTGCGATGCATGCACCCTTCCGATTTGCGCGAATGCACAGACCGCGCTCGCACTCGTGCACAACCGGCGTTTGCAATGCCCGTGCAGATCGCAATCAGCTGTATCAGGAGCCGAAATCGTCGGCCAGGCGACGCTGCAGGGCTTCGGACTTGGCGGTCACGCCAGCAGCCATGTCGGCCTTGAACTTCACCAGCTTCGCAGTCAGCGCCTCATCATCGGCCGCCAGCATCTGCGCGGCGAAAATACCGGCATTGCGCGCTCCGGCCGGGCCGATCGCCATGGTCGCCACCGGAATGCCGGCCGGCATCTGCACCATCGCCAGCAAGGCGTCCAACCCCCTGAGGGAGGTGGCATCGATCGGCACGGCGATGACCGGCAGGGTCGTCTCGGCAGCGACCACGCCCGCCAGGTGCGCAGCCGCCCCGGCCCCGGCGATCAGCACGCGGATACCGCGGGCACGCGCCTCGCGAACGTAACGGCCGGTGCGTTCGGGTGTGCGGTGAGCACTCGACACCGTCATTTCAAATGGGATGCCGAACTGGCTCAGGGCCAGACCAGTCTCCTTCATGACCTCGTAATCGTTGTCGCTGCCCATGAGAATGCCAACCAGTGGTTTCTTGTCCATAGTTTTTCTCGCTTTTAATTGGTTGATGATTGTGTGATTGACCAGCCTATAGGCTCCGGCCCTAACGATTCAACGCTTTTCTCCCGATGTCCTTGCGGTACTGCGCTCCCGTCCATTCGATTTTGTCCACGGCGA
>JBFIMV010000122.1:0-6839 GCA_041611575.1 Desulfuromonadales bacterium
AGAGACAGTGTCCACCGTATCAGGAATTCCATCTTAGGCTCCCTAGCCAGGAGAAGGTTGCAAGAAGTTCTTTTCAATGCATCAAGTCTGACAAAGAACTGGCCGCAGCGCAATCGAAGGGGGCAAAATTAACCCGCAGCAGGTCCTTTGCAGAAGAGGTGCGCTGTGCTAATCTGGTTGTCATGCATTGCTATGTCATCATTCACAGGAGGAGGATTCGACCCCATGCCAAACCACTCTGTCACCCATTATAGCCTCGCCCTGCTTCTGGCCGCCACCCTGGCCCTGGCAGCGGCCGTGCCGTGCCAGGCGGCGACGCTCACCCAGCGCGACTGGATGATCGCCCTGGTCGACGCTCTCGGCTGGACTTTCGGCCTGCCCGACGAACCGCAGGACCCGGACTATTTCAATATCCTGGGAGGCAATCGCACCTTCCGCTTCGAAGCCGAAGATATTTATGCGCGCGACGAGGACAATGTCTCCCTGATGTCCTTCACGAACTTCGGCGCGTTCAGCGGCAGTGGCTGGCTGCACAGCGGCAGGGAGCCGAGCCTGGTGCACCTGCGCTTCACCCTGCCGCACGCCGGCGATTACCGGCTCTCTGCCAAGCTCCGCGGCTCCGGCCACAGCATCACTGTCGGCGGGAAGACCACCACGGCCGAGGCCGACCACGATTTCACCGAGGTCTCAATCGGCCGCTTCCGCCTGCCGGCCGGGCCGCAGGAGATACGGGTCACCCTGCCGGTCGGCGGCTCCATCGACTACATCTCCCTGGCTGCGCCCAACCTTGCGCCAATTGCGCCGACGGCGGGCTGGCGCCCGGATGAAGCGCTGACCTGGAACGACATTCACGCAACCCTGCTGCAGCTGCTCGGGCTGGCCGAGCTCTTTCCGCCGGAAGGTGACGCCCTGGTCTTCGAAGCCGAGAAGCTGAAACAGGACGAAGCCGAAGTCGTCGCGACCCCTTATCTCGGCACACCGAGCGGCGGCCAATGGTTGCGCGCCGGGGCGCACCCTGCCAAAATCCGCCTTCCCCTGACACTGCCGGGCAGCGGCTACTATGATCTCACCGTCCGGGCCATGGGCGATCCGCTGCAGATCACCGTGGGCGACCATCTCATGCTGGAGTTCGATGCCGGCGCCTGGCTCACGGACAACCACATCAAACCCCTGGCCCTGACCAACCGCAGCAGCATCGTGCTGGAAGTCCCCCCCGGCGGCGGCCTCGACCGGATCTCGCTCCAACGCCGCAAGGTCGACATGACGCGGGTCGCGCGCCTGCTCGGGCTCTCCCCCTCCGCCGTTCCCGTCGCCTCGGACCTTGACAGCCTGACACGCCAGCTGACCGCCTTCGGCATCGAGCGCTGATCTTTGGGGCCATATGTGCTGCTGGCCGCCTATGCGGCCGGCATTCTCCTCGCATCCTGCGTGCGGCCGGAGAACATCACCTTTCCGGGAATCGCCGCCGCGCTCCTGCTGTCCCTCTGGCTCCCGTTGCGACGCTCCCGCTGCAGCTGGCTGCCGTTTACCCTTGCGGTCCTGCTGGCCGGCTATGTCAGCGCCCTGCTGGCATCCAGCCCACCGACCGACCCGCATCACATCAGCCGTTTCGCGGACAATACGACGAGGATCGTCGAGATACGCGTCGTCTCCATCGAACCGCGCATCACCGGCGGCTACCGGCTCCTGGCCGAGGGGCGACGTATTATCGCGGGCCGGGAGGAAGCCCTCGTCCGGGGCAGGCTGCAACTCACCATCGAGTCCGGCACCCTGGCGGCCGTGCCGGGACAGATCGTCCGCTGGCGCGGCAAATTGCGGCGGCCGTCGCGTTTCGGCAACCCCGGCGAGTTTGACTTTCCGCTCCATCTCGCCGCCCGCGGGGTTTTTGTCACCGGTTTCCTGAAAAATGCCGAGGACCTGGCGGTCTTGGCAAACCACCCGGAGCGGCGGGGCGCACCTTTGGAGAACCTGAGGCTGTCGATCGCCGCGCGCATCGCGCAGGCGGTGCCGGACGCGACCACAGGGTTGGTGCAGTCGTTGCTGGTGGGCATGCGCGGCGGTGTCAGCGATCAGCAGCGGGACATCCTCGCCGAGAGCGGCGTCGCGCACCTGTTCGCCATCTCCGGCCTGCATTTCGGCCTGCTGGCCCTGATGCTGTACCAGGTCGGCAAGTGGCTCTATGTGCGCAGCAGCCGCCTCGTCCTCTGGTGTCCGCCGCAACGCATCCTGCCTCTCCTTATGATCGTGCCGCTGGCCGGATACCTGTTGCTGACCGGCGACGCCTGGGCCACCCGTCGGGCTTTCCTGATGGCGTCCCTGGCTGCCCTGCTGTTCGCCGGCAACCGCCGCACGTCGCCCCAGGCTTTGCTGGCAACCGTTGCCCTCCTGATCCTGGTTTGCAACCCGCTGGCCATCTTCCAGCCCGGCTTTCAGCTCTCCTTTGCCGGCGTCGCCGGGATTCTCGCCTGGCTTCCCCTCTGGAACCGACGACTCGCCGCACAACCGACGCTGTTGCGCTGGCCGACGGCTATGGTGCTCACCACCGCGGCAGCGACCCTGGCGACGGCCCCGGCAACTCTCTGGCACTTTCATCTGCTCGCCCCTGCCGGGCTGTTGACCAACCTGGTCGCCATCCCCCTGGTCGCCTGGGGTGCCGTGCCCTCAGGGCTTGCCGGCATCGCGCTCCTGCCGGTCTCCGCGCCCCTCGCCGACCTCGCCCTGCAGCTTTCAGCCTGGCTTGTGGCCCGGGCTGTCAACCTCGCTGCAGCCATCAGCCAGTGGCCCGGCCTGCAGGCCGTCAGGCTGTACCTCACACCTGTCGACCTCGTTCTGACCCTGGGCCTCGTCATCCTTGTCCTGCAGACCCCCGGCGTACGCACGCGGCAGGTGCGCAACCGGATGCTGACGCTCGCCGCGGCACTGACTCTGCTGTGGTTCGTCCGTCCGGTTGAGAACGGCCTGAGGGTGGTCGCCTTGAGCGTCGGCCAGGGTGACGCCACACTTGTATCGCTGGGCCGTGACGATCATTACCTGGTCGACGGCGGCGGCCTGCCGGGGACAGACTTCGACCCCGGCGAACGCCTGGTCGCCCCGGCCCTCGGCCGGCTTGGCGTCCGCCGCCTGAAGGGCGTCATCCTGACCCACGACCACCCGGATCACAGCTCCGGGCTGATCTATGTTTTACGTCATGTCCAGGTAGAGGCATTTCTGACGGCCGTCGATCCGCAGGAGCTCTCGTGGGGCCTGAAGAAAGTCCTTCAGGAGAGGAACATCCCGATACGGCACATCGACGCCGGGTGGCTGACGATCCCCCGTGACGACGAGCGGATCTTCGCGCTCTTCTCGCCGCATCAGGAGTCACGGGACATCAATGAACGCTCTGTGGTCGTCTACGCCGGCGATCCCCGCCAGGGCGTGCTGCTGACCGGGGACCTCGGCAAACCAGGATTCAAACAGGTCTTGCAGGCGGGAATCCCGGGACCTGTCACCCTGCTCAAGCTGCCACACCATGGCAGTCGGCTCGCCGCCCCCGGTCTCTTCCTCGAGCGGCTCGCACCCGGAATCGCCTTTGTCTCAGCCGGCCGCTTCAACCCTTACGGCTTTCCCCACGATGAAACTGTCGCGGCCTGTACAACTCGGGACGTGTCGCTCTATCGGACCGACCTCCAGGGGATGCTCACATTCACCCTGCGCCATGACGAGTGGCATGCCGAGACGGGACACAAAGGCTTTATTGACTAATTTCAGGGAGTTTGTTAGCTTGTGTATCGCTTGCAATGCATTGGGGAGCCGGGCATGCCACGACCGACAATATTGATCGTCGATGACGAAATCTTCTTCCGCCGACTCTTCACCGACATCCTTAACGAAGCCGGGCTGTATGACATCGAAGCCGTTTCTTCCGGCAAGGAGGCTTTGGAGCGTCTGGCCAAGGGAAAACCGGTCGACGTTATCCTCACCGACCTGATCATGCCGGAAATCTGCGGCCTGGAACTGGTTCGCCGCACCCGCTCTCTCGACCCTTCGCCAGACATCATCGTCGCCACCGGCAACGCGACGGTCGAATCGGCGATCCAGGCGCTGAAGAACGGCGCCCGCGACTATCTCCTCAAGCCCTGCAACCCCGAGCAGCTGCGCCACACGATCAGGGCCTGCCTGGAACAGCGGCGGCTCATCGCCGAAAACAGCCAACTGCTGAGCCAGATCCGCCTGTACCAGATGGGCCAGCATCTCTCCGGCCAGCTTGACGTCTCCGCCCTCTTCCAGGAATCCCTCAACACCTTGCGCAATGAGATCGGCCCCAGCCGGGGACTGGCCTTCCTGGCCGGGCAGACCGGCATCAGCCACGTTTCCTCCAGCGAGGAGGTGACTCCCGAGCAGGCAAAACAGCTGGCAGAGCTGTTGGTCGAACGCACCAAGCCGCTCAAGCAACGCGAGGTGGTAAGCGCGCAGGACATTCCGGACCTTGCCGGAATCGCCGATGACCTGCGGACCCTGCTTTTCTTCCCGATGAACGCCGACAACCGCGAGCACGGCGCGCTGGTCCTCTTCAACCAGGTTGGCAGCGACCTGCCTGCGAACCTGCCGCTGGAGAGCCTGACCTTTCTGGCGGAGCAGGTGTCCATCGGCTTCGGCAACGCCTGCCAATACCAGGGGGCCAGGGAGCTCATCTACACCGACGACCTGACCGGCCTCTACAACCACCGTTACCTGCACATCGCGATCGAGCAGGAGATCAGGCGCTCCGAACGCTACGGCCTGGAATTCTCCCTGGCGTTCATCGATCTCGACTATTTCAAGAATGTCAACGACGAATACGGCCACATGGTCGGCAGCAACGTTCTGAAACAGGCCGGCGAACTGTTGCGCGAATGCGTGCGTGACGCCGACATGCTCTTCCGGTACGGCGGCGACGAGTTCACCGCGCTCCTGGTCGAGACCGACACCCGCGGGGCCAAGATCGTCGCCGAACGCATCCGCCGGACGCTTGCGGACTTCGATTTCAATCTCGGTTCGGCGAAAACCGGCCGATTGACCGGTACGGTCGGGCACGCAACCTACCCGATCCACGCCTCGACCAAGAACGAACTGATCGAGCTGGCGGACAAGGCCATGTACTCCGGCAAGAACGAGCGCAACATCTCCCGCAGCGCTTCCGAACTCCGCTCCTCCTGAACGTGCAATTCCGCTGCAGGCTCAATTTCCGGACGTCCGACCTGCGCATCAGAGCAAATACCGGGTTGACGGACCGACCGAGAACAAGTAAAACCCCCTCGTACACACCGATGACGGGAAAACGGGCCCAGCCACTGCCCGAACGACACCCAACTCACCAGCGGCACATGGAGTCAACCCCACAGTGAACAACATATCCGGCATCAAAGGCATGAACGACATCCTCCCCGGCGACGTGGAGACCTGGCAACACCTCGAGGAGCAGGCCCGCCGGGTTTTCGGCACCTTCGGCTTCCGCGAGATCCGCGTCCCGGTGGTCGAGAAGACCGAGCTCTTCTGCCGTTCCATCGGCGAGACGACCGACATCGTCGAAAAGGAGATGTACACCTTCAGCGACAAGGGCGGCACCTCGATGACCCTTCGCCCCGAAGGGACAGCACCGGTCATGCGCGCCTTCATTCAGCACAAGCTGCACGCCCAGGACCCGGTCAGCAAGCTCTATTACATCGGCCCGATGTTTCGTCACGAGCGCCCCCAGAAGGGGCGCTACCGCCAATTCCACCAGATCGGCGCCGAAGTGATCGGCGTCGATGACCCGAAGATCGATGCGCAGGTCCTGGCCATGCTCTGCCACTACTTCGAGACCCTGGAGATTCCGGATGTCGCGCTGCAGATCAACTCGCTCGGCTGCCCGGAGTGCCGGCCGGACTACCGGGCGGCGCTGAGCGGCTTTCTGGAGAGCCGCCTGGAGACCCTGTGCGCCGATTGTCAACGGCGGGCGACCGTGAACCCGCTGCGGACGCTCGACTGCAAGGTCCCCGGCTGCCAGGAGGCGACCGCCACAGCCCCGGCCATGCTCGAGCATCTTTGCCCGGGTTGCGACGGTCACTTCTCCCAGGTTCGGGGCCACCTCGACGCCCTCGAGGTTGGCTACGCGGTCAACCCGCGCATGGTACGCGGCCTCGACTACTACACCAAGACGACCTTCGAGATGGTCACCGGCAGCCTCGGCGCGCAGAACGCCGTCGCCGCGGGTGGCCGTTACGATCGGCTGATCAGCGATCTCGGCGGCCCGGAGCTCCCCGGCATCGGCTTTGCCATCGGCCTTGAACGCCTGGCCCTGATGCGCGGCGAGCAGACCGTCACCCCGCCGCGGCCGGAACTGTTCATCGCCACCCTCGGAGAAGCGGCCACGCGAGCCGGATTCGTACTCCTCACCCGCCTGCAGCGTCTAGGGATTGCCGCGGAGATGGACTACACCGGCAAGAGCCTCAAGGCGCAGCTGCGCCGAGCCGATAAATTCTGCGCTCGCAGGGTCCTCATCCTCGGCGAGGACGAGCTCAACCGCGGCGTCGCCCAGCTGCGCAACATGGATGACAGCAGCCAGGCAGAGGTCGCGCTCGCCGGCCTTGAAGCTCTTCTGCAGCGCCAGGTTCATGGTGCTTGACGCTCTTTTTTTGCACCGATATAATGCTCGCTTCGTCTTAACGGTCGGCACGCTGACCGGACAATTGATCGCAACCATTTCATTAATTTTAAGGAGTCGAACCCTTGAACGATACTCTAGGTGACTGGAAACGGACGCATTTCTGTGGTGAACTGCGCAAGGAACAGGTTGGGCAGCAAGTCTGCATCATGGGCTGGGTGCACCGGCGCCGCGATCA